>JBBSNC010000042.1:0-14708 GCA_038232855.1 Actinomycetales bacterium | reverse complement strand
CGTGTGGGTCAATGGTCAGCAGGTCTACACCTACGACGAACACACAGGGTTGGCCGTCATTGCTCCCCGCACGCCAACACCGGCATAGGCATCGAACGAGGCGTTGTCATCTAGTCGCTTTCGTTCTGTGCGTCCAGCACCGCGCGGGCAGCTGCGAAGCGGGCGATGGGCACTCGGTATGGCGAACAGGAGACGTAGTTCAGACCGATGGACTCAAAGATGCCGATAGATGCGGGATCTCCGCCGTGCTCCCCGCATACCCCCAGTTTGAGGTCTTCTTTTGTGCTGCGACCGCCACGGGCACCCATGCGCACCAACTCGGCAACGCCATCGGCATCGATGGTCGAGAACGGATTGCTCGGCACGATGTCGGCATCGCCGTATGCCGCAAGGAAACTCCCCTCAGCATCGTCGCGTGAGATGCCGATCCCGGTCTGGGTCAGGTCGTTGGTGCCAAAGGAGAAGAAGTCGGCGTGCTCGGCGATCTGCGCGGCTACCAGTGCAGCGCGCGGAATCTCGATCATGGTGCCCACGGTGTAGTCAAAGCGTTCGCCGGAGGCCTCAAACTCTTCATCGAGGGTCTCGGTAATGATCTCCCGCATGCGACGCAGCTCTTCGGCAAAGGCCACCAGCGGCACCATGATTTCCACGATGGGCTGCCCGCCGGCTTTGCTGACGGCAAAGGCGGCGCGGGCAATAGCACGCACCAGCATCCGGGCGATCTCGGGATAGATCAGCGCGAGCCGGACCCCGCGGGTGCCGAGCATCGGGTTCATCTCGGTGAGCTTCTTCACTTGATCCAGCAGACGGCGCTCCTGATGCAGCTTCTCCTCATCAGCACCCTCAATTTCAAGACGCTGGACAAGCAAGGCCTGCTCCACAAGGTCGGGCAGGAACTCGTGCAGTGGCGGATCGAGGAGCCGGATGGTGACGGGTAGCCCGGACATCGCCGTGAAGATGGACTCGAAGTCCTCTTGCTGCATCGGCAGGATCGAGGCCAGCGCATCGGCCCTGGCCTCCTCATCGGCCGCCAGGATCATGGTCCGCATCGCCGGGAGGCGGTCGGGCGACATGAACATGTGCTCGGTGCGGCACAAGCCGATGCCTTCGGCACCGAATTCTCGGGCCTTGGCAGCGTCCTCGCCAGTGTCGGCGTTGGCTCGCACCCCCATGTGCCTGATGTCATCGGCCCAACCGACGATCGCCGAGAAGTCATCGTTCAACTGCGGTGGCACGAGATCCAGTGCCCCGGCATACACCTCACCGGTCGAGCCATCCAGGGTGATGACATCTCCCTCGGTGAGCACGTGTTCGCCGACCGTCAGGGTCTTGGCCTTGGCGTCGATGCTGATGCCCGACGCGCCCGCTACGCATGGGGTGCCCATCCCTCGGGCCACCACCGCCGCGTGCGAGGTCATGCCGCCGTGCGCCGTCAACACGCCCTGGGACTGGATGACGCCGGCGATGTCATCGGGCGAGGTCTCCCAACTGACCAACACCACGGACTCGCCTGCCTTGCCGCGCCGCTCGGCGGTGTCGGCGTCGAAGACGATGCCCCCGACGGCTGCGCCAGGGGAAGCATTGAGCCCCTTGGTGATGGGTTTCTGTTCGTGCTCGGGGTCGATGGCCGGGTGCAGCAGCTGGTCGAGTTGGCCCGCTTCGACCCGGCGCAACGCCTGCTCACGGTCGATCGTGCCCTCACTGACCATGTCTCGAGCGACCTTGAAGGCGGCCGCCGCGGTGCGCTTGCCGGAGCGGGTCTGAAGGAGATAGAGCGTGCCGTCCTCGACAGTGAATTCCATGTCCTGCATGTCGCCGTAGTGCTCTTCGAGGCGTCGCATCGTTTCGACGAGCTGGCCAAAAGCCTCCGGCAGCACCTCTTCCATCTCGGCCAGCGGGCGGGGGGTGCGGATGCCGGCGACGACGTCCTCGCCTTGCGCGTCGAGCAGGAACTCGCCGTACAACTCCCTAGCGCCCGTGGAGGGGTTGCGGGTGAAGCAGACCCCGGTCGCGGAGGTGTCGCCGCGGTTGCCGAAGACCATCTGCATCACATTGACGGCCGTGCCGAGGGAATCCGGTATGCCGTTGGCCCGGCGATACACGCCAGCCCGCGGAGTCTGCCAAGAGCGGAAGACCGCGTCGATAGCCCGGCGCAGTTGGTCGCGCGGGTCCGTTGGCAGTTCCTCACCCATCTGCTCCCGGGAGACTTCCAGGAATGTCGACACCAGCTCTTTCAGGTCCTCGGTGCTGAGCTCGTTGTCCTGGTCGACTCCGCGATCGCGCTTCATCGCGTCCAAAACATCGCCATAGGCGTATGCGGGAACGCCCTCGACCACTTCGCCGTACATCTGAATGAACCGGCGGTAGGAATCCCAGGCAAAACGTGGGTTGTCGGATTCGCGGCCTAGCGCTTCCACGGACTCTGCGCTGACCCCCAGGTTGAGGATGGTGTCCATCATCCCGGGCATTGAGACGACCGCTCCAGATCGTACCGAGACGAGTAGCGGGGCATCCGGAGACCCCAACTTCTTTCCGGTGCGCTCCTCCATCCGTTCCAGGGCTTTCACCGTCTGGTCCCACAGACCTTCTGGCCAGTCCCCGCCGGCATCCATCGCTGCCACACTGGCCTGCGTGCTGACCGTGAACCCGTCCGGCACGGGCACGCCGAGCCGCATCATCTCCGCAACGTTCGCCCCCTTCCCGCCCAGCAGGTTGCGCATGGAAGCGTCGCCGTCGGCGAGGTCGTAGAGGTAACTATCGGGCGACTGCGCGGACTCACTCATCGCGCCTCCTTGCACGTGGGTGGGTGTGACGTCTGGCACGTTACCCGCGTGCTGGGCTGGCGGCTAGGTGGCCATCGCGCGACGACCCTCCACGAGTTCGATGATGCGCCCGGCCGCCTCCTCCAATGCCAGTTGGGTGGTGTCGATGATCGGGCAACGAAACTTGCGTTGCAGTTCGGAAATCTCATCGAGCTCGTTGAAGATCTTCGACAGGTCGGCATACCCGTTGCGGTCGGTGCGGGATTTCATTGCGGTGATCCGGCGTGCCCTGATTTCCTGTAGCCGCTCGGGATCGATGGTGAGACCGATGATCTTCCACCGTTCGACCTCCCACAGCTCTAGGGGGACGGCGATGCCGGGAACCAGTGGGATGTTGGCCGTGCGATAGCCCAGATATCCGAGGTACATCGCCAGCGGTGTCTTGCCTGATCGGGAAACCCCGATCAGGACGATGTCTGCATCACGTAGCGGATTGTGCAGGTTGCCGTCGTCGTTGGCGATCGAAAACTCCATCGCTTGGATGCGGGTGAAGTAGTCCTCGCCGACCCCGACCGGGCGGCTCGCCTCATCCGGCTGGGTGCCGGTGACCTCACTCAGGGCGGCCACCGCAGCGTTGAGCAATTCGGCGTGGGGCAGGCCGCGGCGCTCGCATTCGGCGCCGACGAAGTCACGTAATTCGCGTTGCATCACCGTCGAAAACACCACCACCTTGGCGTCCTGTGCCTCGATGTTGTCGAGCACCGAGCGGACCCCAGCATGTGAGTTCAGCCGGGCGTGGCGGATCACCCGGGTGCTGAAATCGGCATACTGCGCGGCAGCAGCCCGGGCGACGCGGGCGGCGGTGTCACCGGTGGCATCGGCGACGATGTGCAGTTGGATGACATCATCAGACATGAGGTCAGTATGTCGGCTGACCTCCTTCATGCGGCAGACTCGCGTGATGCCGCAATCGCCCATCGTCGCCGTCGTCGGACCGACCGCGACCGGTAAAAGCGAGCTCGCGCTGGCGGTGGCGGTGGCTCTCGGGGGTGAAATCGTCAATGCCGATGCCTCGCAGTTGTATGCCGGGATGGACATCGGCACAGCTAAGGTGCCCGGGCCGTCGCGACGCGGGGTGTCGCACCACCAGATCGACGTGTTGGGTCTGGGTGAGGAAGCCAGGGTGGCTGCCTACCAGCGGCATGCCCGCGTCGATGTCGCCGGGATTCGTGCGCGTGGGGGACGGGCAATCGTTGTCGGCGGGTCTGGGCTATATGTGCGGGCGTTGCTCGATGAGTTGGACATTCCGCCGACCGACGCGGCGGTGCGAGCCCACTTTGAGCAGCAGTTGGCCACGGAGGGAGCGGTGGTGCTGCACACCCTGTTGACGGACAGAGACCCGGCGGCGGCCGAGCGGATTGACCCTCGAAATGAGCGCCGAATGGTCCGGGCACTGGAAGTGATCGAGCTGACGGGTAGGCCATTCAGTGCCTCGATGCCGCGACGGGAGTTTCATGAGCCCGTGGTGATGATCGGCCTGGCAGCAGATCGAGATGTGCTGAATGCGCGGATCGAGCGCCGAGTGCAGCGGATGTGGGCCGAGGGCCTGTTGGATGAGGTCACCCGGTTGGAGTCAGCCGGTTTGCGGCAGAGCTCGACTGCCCGGCGGGCGTTGGGCTACCCACAGGCGCTAGCGCATCTAGACGGAGATATCAGCGCTGAGCAGGCCATCTCAGATACGTATGTCGCCACGCGAAAGTTCTCTCGGCGTCAGGTGGCCTGGTTCAGGGCTGATCCCCGGATCACCTGGCTGCCGCACGACGTCACAGACCTCCTCCCGCAAACCCTGAAGCTCATCGAGGCCGCAGCGCCGTAGTCCCGCACCTCTGCCGCTTTGACGGACCTGTGCCACCTGAGGCGACGGCTGCCAGGGCTGAACGCGGCACATGTCAGCTCAGGAGGCAGTTGTCCGAAATCTGCGCGTAGCCAAGCTCCACAATGGCGCTTTCCCGTCGCTTCTCAGAGATCAAACACCTCGGTTGAGTTGGGCCCGTGGTACTTGACCCGGCCATCGACCTCAAAGACGACACCGAGATCGTCGATCAGCATGTCGACCCGTGCGACAAATCCGCCATCCGAAGTCCGCAGCGTGACCTGAAGGCGCGGCTGGTAGCCCAAGGCGATGAGGACGAGTCGTGTCTGGCTTTCCAGCACTGACTCGGACAACGCATTTGCCGCCGCGACCGCTGATCTCATCGTGGTCTTGCCTGGACGGCGCGCCAAGACTGTGAGCCAGTCACGTGCCTCTGACAGGGTCGCCTGATGGGAATGCAACGCTGCATCCAGAGCGACCACCCCCGCCACGAAGCCAGAGGACTCGGCCACGCCGAGTGCCGCCAACACGGGCACCATTGGCCGGTGTCGCTCGAGGGTCGATTGACGGTGGTTGCTGCCCGCACTGCTGAGGAGCGAGCCGGCGATGAAGACGGTAACTCGCTCGCGTGTGGCCGCCACCATCTTCGCAACGAGTCATTCGCAACGAGTCAAATGGCCAAAGATCGGTGTGCTCATGAGCGGTTGACCCCACCACGCGGCCGCAGTCTCGGTGGCTCAACGCCACTCGGTCGCGCAATGTCTGGCCGAGGATCAGCGATCGAGACGCCGTCAGCAGGACATGCCGTCGCCGGGGTCAGCGTCATCCCAGATCTGCGTGTCGAGATATGTGCCTTTGGCTAGCCTGACTATTGACCCGTGGCGGCACAGCCGACCTACCCCGTCCGCAGACAACTCCGAGGTGTGCCTCAACGGCGGTGAAGACTCCGATGTCCCGGCTGCTCGCAAGGCCCAGGTTCGCAATGTCCATCACCCAAGACTGCGGCGTCGGTCCTGGCGCGCATCGGGGTAGCCACGATCTGTGGACGATTCAGCCGGTGCACAACAGATGGGGATGACCGGTGCCGCATTCGCAGACGTATGCCGCGGCTGGATGGGCCAGATGTCGACTTAGGCGGCAGGGGTGCTGATGGGCAGATGGACCCGCAGCACGCGGAAGCCCTTGTCGCTGGCATACCGCTGCACTTCCCAGCGTGGGTCTTGTCCGGCAATCCAGGTTTGCAGCGAGTCCGCTCCGAGATTCTTGCTGACGACGAGGTATGCCGACCCGCCCGGCGCGAGTCGTGGCAACCAGGCCAGCAACATCTCGTGCAGGGCCAGTTTGCCGATCCGGATGGCCGGGTTGGACCAGATGAGATCAAACCGGAGGTCGCCGGCAATCTCGGCGGGTTCACCGACGACGACCCTTGAGCAGCCAAGGGTCTCGGCGTTGCGGCGGGCTAGATCCATCGCCCGCCGATTGATGTCGATTGCGTAGATGACCGCTTCGGGGGAATGCAAGGCCAGCGTCAGCGCGATCGGCCCCCACCCGCAACCGAGGTCGAGAAATGTGCCGTGCGTGGGCGGCAGCGGGGCGTGCTTCAGCAAGATGGTTGTGCCCTTGTCGACGCCATCGGGGGAGAAGATGCCACCGGCCGTGAACACCTGCACGCGGTGACCGGCGAGGGTGACATCGAGGGTCTGTAGGTGCTCTGCGCCCACCGGTTCAGCGGTGAAATAGTGCTGCGGCGATGTTGAGGGGTTGAGATCGGGTGCCATCGCGATGAGTGTATGCGGGAGGAAATCGGTAGCACCAGACGTTGAGGGAGTGAGACGCTAGAGCAAGACCAGCACCGTCCGACCTGAGGAGACCATGACCCCACAGCCCGAGATCGCCACGGCCAGTAGCGCCCACAGCGCTACGAGCACGCAGGAGCGCACGCCCCAGCGCGATCGCCTTGATCAGTTCGATGGCGAGCAGTTCGACCGTGAAGAGCGAGCCGCTCTGCAACGGGTGAGGGGCCTGTCTACCGAACTTCAGGATGTCACCGAAGTCGAATACCGGCAGTTGCGGTTGGAGCATGTGGTGCTGGCCGGAGTGTGGACCGAGGGCACTGTCGGCAACGCAGAGAACTCACTGCGCGAATTGTCTGCACTCGCCGAAACTGCTGGCTCGACCATCGCCGACGCCGTGTTGCAGCGTCGGGACAAGCCCGACCCGGCGACATACCTCGGCTCTGGCAAGGCAGCAGAACTGCGCGACATCGTGCAGGCCGAAGGCGCCGACACGGTCATCTGCGACGACGAGCTGGCGCCCTCGCAACGGCGTGCCTTGGAGGACATCGTCAAGGTCAAGGTGATCGACCGGACGGCGCTGATCCTCGACATCTTTGCTCAACATGCCAAGTCACGTGAAGGCCGTGCGCAGGTGGAGTTAGCCCAGCTGCAATATCTGCTGCCGCGACTGCGCGGGTGGGGTGACTCGATGTCTCGGCAGGCTGGCGGTCGGGTGGCCGGCGGTGAGGGCATCGGCTCACGCGGGCCTGGTGAAACCAAGATCGAACTCGACCGTCGCCGGATCAACACGCGCATCGCTAAGTTGCGACGAGACATCGCTTCGATGAAGGTCACCCGCGACACCAAGCGTTCGTCCCGCAAGGCGCACCACGTGTCCAGCGTCGCCATCGTCGGATACACCAACGCAGGCAAGTCATCACTGCTCAACCGGCTAACCGGGGCGGGGGTCTTGGTGCAGGACCAATTGTTCGCCACGCTGGACCCGACGGTGCGTCGGACCGAAGCCAGCGATGGTCGGCCCTACACCCTGACCGACACGGTCGGATTCGTCCGCGCGTTACCCCACCAACTCGTCGAGGCGTTCCGGTCGACGCTGGAAGAGGCGGGAGATGCGAATGTACTGGTGCACGTCGTCGATGGTGCCCATGATGACTCGCAAGGCCAGATTCGGGCCGTGCACGAGGTGCTCGCTGACGTAGGGGCGCGCGACATACCCGAGTTAATCGTCTTCAACAAGGCCGATGCCGCCGAGCCAGAGGTGCTGGAGCGGCTGAGCCTCGCCTACCCGGAGGCGCTGCTGGTCTCGGCCCGCACGGGTGCGGGGATGCCGGCGCTGATCGAGGCGCTCGAAGCAGCGTTGCCGCGGCCAGAGATTCTCGTCGACGTTCTCGTACCGTACAACCGAGGCGACCTTGTGAGTCGCGTGCACGCTGAGGGCGAGGTCCTGAGTGAGGATCACACCGCCGACGGCACCCGGATGGAGGCCAAGGTGTTGCCGGACCTGCACGGGGCGCTGGCTGCCTTCGCCTCCTAGCCACGGCCGGAGCCTGTCGCCGGTGAAGTTTGCCCGGTGCTACGACGCCATGGGGGCGCGCCAGGCTGTGCCACAGTGAGCCGCGTGACTGCCGAGCAAGATCGTTTGGACGAATCCGCCGATCCCAAAGCCTCCTGGCGGCACTGGGGGCCCTACGCCTCGGCTCGGCAGTGGGGCACGGTGCGCGAGGACTACTCTGCGGACGGTGATGCTTGGGGGTATTTCCCGTTCGACCAGGCGCATAGCCGGACTTATCGTTGGGGCGAAGACGGCCTCGCCGGACTCTGCGACGTCGACGGCTTCGTCAATGTTGGTGTGGCGCTGTGGAACGGCCGCGACGACCGCATCAAGGAGCGGCTGTTCGGGCTGAGCAATCCGCAAGGCAACCACGGGGAGGATGTCAAGGAGTACTGGTGGGCCATCGATGGCACACCGACGCACAGCCACGCGAAATGGCTTTATCGCTATCCGCATGCCGCGTTTCCGTATGCCGATCTGGTGGCGACCAATGCCTCGCGCGGGCCGATGGAGCCGGAGTACGAATTGGCCGACACCGGGGTGCTGGACGCCGATGCGTTCTTTGACGTCGAGGTCACCCACGCCAAGGCGTCGCCAAGTGACATCTGCATCGAGATCACCGCCACCAATCAGGGCGCTCAGGGTGCGCCGCTGCATCTCATCCCACAGATGTGGTTTCGCAACACCTGGTCGTGGGGGTTAGATGATCGCCGACCCCGGCTCTGGGCTGCCGATGAAGGTGCGGGCGAGCAGGAGTATGTGGACGTGCTGGGGCAGCACCACGAGCTTGGCCGGATGCGGCTGCGGGCCGAGCGGCACAACACTGCGGGCGAGCCCGAACTGCTCTTTTGCGACAACGAATCGAACCTGATCGGACTGTATGGCGAGGATGCCGCCGATGGTCAGCACACCGCATACCCCAAGGACGTAGTGAACGACGCGGTGCTGCTCGGCGACGCCGGCCTGGCGAACCCGCAGCGCACTGGCACCAAGGTGGGGTTGTGGTGGCACTTCGATGAGGTGCCAGCAGGGCAGAGCGTCACGGTGCGACTCAGGCTCAGTGACCTGGACGGGCAACCCGAAGCGCCCGAGCCCTTCGATGACGTGCTGCGCCGTCGTCGAGGTGAAGCCGACGAGTTCTTTGCCGCAGTCATCCCCGAAGGCACGAGCCAGGCCGATGCGCATATTGCCCGTCGCGCATTCGCCGGGCTGCAATGGGGCAAGCAGTTGTATCTGTATGACGTGCCTCGCTGGTTGGCGGGTGACCCCGGCGGGCCGCCCCCTCCGCCGCAGCGGGCAGCGGCGCACCAGGGGCGCAACACCGACTGGCAGCACGTCAATCTGGCCGAGGTCATCTCGATGCCAGATGAGTGGGAGTATCCGTGGTTTGCCACCTGGGACCTCGCCTTTCACTGTGTCGTGCTGGCTCACGTCGATCCGGCGTTTGCCAAGGATCAGTTGCTGCTGATGTGCCGCGAATGGTCGATGCATCCGAACGGCCAGCTGCCGGCGTATGAGTGGAACTTCTCCGATGTGAATCCGCCGGTTCATCCGTGGGCGGCGTGGCAGGTGTTTTCGATCGACGGCTGCCGGGATCGCGATTTCCTCCAGCGGATCGTACTCAAGATGCTCCTGAACTTCCCGTGGTGGGTGAACCGCAAAGATGCCGACGGCTCGCATGTATTTGAGGGCGGCTTCCTAGGGATGGACAACGTGGGTCTGTTTGACCGCTCGGAGCCATTGCCGGACGGTCAACGCCTGGAGCAGGCCGATGCGACTGCCTGGATGGGCATGTTCTGCCTCAAGATGCTGCGGATGAGCACCGAGTTGGCTCGCGAAGACCCGGCCTGGGACGAGGTCGCGACTAAATTCCTGGTGCACTTCCTCGCGATCTCTGAGGCGATGGAAGACTTCGGCTCGCAGCACTCGGCGCTGTGGGATGGCGATGACGGCTTCTTCCACGATGTCTTGGTTGACTCTGAGGGTCAGGCACACCGCATGCCGGTCCGCTCGATGGTGGGTTTGCTGCCGTTGACCGCCGTGTCGTTGGTGCCTAACTGGGTCGCCACCGAGTTGCCCGACCTGACTGACTTCTTCCAGGGGTGGACGCAGCGGCGGCCGGAGTTGGCGGATTCCCTGCTTCATAGGAACTACCGGGGCCAGGCGTTGAGGACCCTGTCGATGGTCTCGGTCGATCAGTGGTCTGCGCTGCTGAAGCCGCTACTAGACGAAGGCGAGTTCCTGGCGCCCCACGGCATCCGGTCGCTGTCGGCGGTCCACCGCGAAGGGGTGGCAGCGACAGTCGATGGCACTGACCTGCGGTTGTCGTACGTGCCCGCGGAGTCGCAAACCGGTATGTTCGGTGGCAACTCCAACTGGCGCGGACCGATCTGGATGCCGGTCAACGCACTGATCACCGATGCCCTGCGGATGTATGGACGAGGCGCCGGAATCAGCCAGCACGTCGAGTTTCCGACAGGATCGGGCGAGCAGTGGCCGTTGGCACAGGTGGCCGCCGCCATCGAAGACCGGCTGATCTCGATGTTTCGACAGGCCGAAGACGGCCGTCGCCCGAGCACCCCACGACACCACCCGAGCGGTCCGCTGTGGGACGAGCACCCGACCTTCAGTGAGTACTTCAACGGCGACAACGGTGAAGGGCTCGGCGCCTCACACCAAACGGGTTGGACGGCGTTGGTAGCGCACTTCGTCTGCGCACCAGATGGCATCGCCAATCGTTAGTCAGCAGGCCTACAGGCTTATCCACAACCGCACATGCGGCCGGTGCTGAGCCGCGCGACCGCATACCCTGTCTGGCATGCCTGCAGACCTCGACTTGTTGCTGGAGGCCGCCGTCGAGGCGGTCGGCGGCGCCACGCGTCCGGGTCAAGTGCAGATGGCTCATGCGGTGCGGGACGCGGTCGAGGACGAGCGGCATCTGCTGGTCCAGGCAGGCACCGGGACCGGCAAGTCGTTGGCGTATTTGGTGCCAGCGATCGCGCACGCGATGGCGACCGGCAAGCCGGTGGTGGTCGCGACCGCCACCTTGGCCCTGCAGGCGCAGATCATCGACCGTGATCTGCCTCGAATCGCAGGCGCATTGCGGTCACTGGCTGGCCGTGAACCGACCTTCGCGGTGGTTAAGGGACGATCAAACTATTTGTGCCAGCACAAACTTGTCGGCGGCTTCCCGGACGACGATGCCGACACCCTGATGTCTGTGGGTACTGTCGACGCCGAGCGCTCAAAGATGGGTGCGGAGATCACCCGGCTGCGTGAGTGGGCCGACATCAGTGAATCGGGAGACCGCGACGAACTTGTGCCCGGCGTCAGCAACCGGGCATGGCGCCAGGTCTCGGTCAGCGCGCGCGAGTGCTTGGGGCAGAAATGTCCGGTAGTGACCCAGTGCTTCGTCGAGTTGACGCGGGCTGCGGCCCATGAGGTCGACGTCATCGTGACCAACCATGCATTCATGGCGATCGATGCCCTCGAGGGGCGGCATTTGTTGCCCGAGCACGATCTGCTGATCATCGACGAGGCGCACGAACTGACCGACCGAGTGACCTCGACGATCACGGACGAAATGACGGCAACTTCGGTCGCGGTGGCTGCCCGGAGGGCGAGCAAATACGCCTCAATCGAGTCCCTCACCGATGCCGCCGATGACCTGCAGGCGGTCATGGACGCCATGCCGGAGGGCCGCCTGAGCCACGGTCTGCCCGAGGGGATGTCGCGGGCGCTGGCCGCAGTGCGCGATTCGGCTCGTGGATTGCAGTCGGAGATGAAGGGGGAGTCCCAGGCGCCAGCCGATGGCGCTCGCCAAGTGGCCCGATCCGGCATCGACGAGGTCTTCGACGCAGCCGAGCGGCTGCTCGATGAACGTGACCTCGATGTCGCCTGGATCTCAACGGACCAGCGTGACAACACCATGTTGCGGGTGGCGCCGATGAGCGTGGCCATGCTGATCCGCGACAAGATCTTCGGCGACCGCACGGTGGTGCTGACTTCGGCGACCTTGGAACTCGGCGGGTCCTTCGATGCCATCGCGGGCACGCTCGGTCTGCGCGGTGCGGATGCCCCGGCATATACGCCCCTGGATGTGGGCAGTCCGTTCGACTATCCGCAACAGGCCATTGCATATGTCGCATCGCACTTGCCGCCGCTCGGACGCGAGGGGGCGGGACCGAAGGTGTTCGAGGAGATCGAGGCGCTGGTGCGCGCCGCTGGCGGCCGAACCCTGGGGCTCTTCAGCTCTCGGCGGGCGGCCGAGACCGCCGCGCAAGAGATGCGAACTCGACTGAAGGACACCGACATCGAGGTGCTGTGTCAGGGCGATGATCAGACTCCGACGCTGGTCCGGGACTTCGCTTCCAAGGCCTCGACCTGCCTGTTCGGCACGATGTCGCTATGGCAGGGCGTCGATGTGCCCGGCTCGGCGTGCCAACTGGTCGTCATCGACCGCATCCCGTTTCCCAGACCGGATGATCCCCTTGCCTCCGCGCGCACTGAGGCCATCTCGCGGATGGGTGGCAATGGCTTCATGGCCGTCTCGGGCCAGCACGCGGCGCTACGGATGGCTCAGGGGTCGGGCCGACTCATCCGGCGCGGCAGCGACCGGGGAGTGGTCGCGATCCTGGACTCGAGAATGATGACGAAGAGCTATGCCGGCTTTCTGCAGCGCTCGCTGCCGCCCTTTTGGCCGACCACAGACCGCGCCCTGGTGCTGGGGGCGTTGGCCCGCCTCGATGCCGAAGCCCCCGACATCGAGGCGACGCAGGCTCGCGGTGAGGACGTCCGCCCAGTCGCTGCGGCGCCTCCAGTGGCCCGGTCGCCGCGCACAGCCATCACCGGTGGGCATGCGTGGACCGATGAACAGGACGAAGAGCTTCGCGAAGGGATCGAAGCAGGCGTGCCGACCGAGACCCTTGCCGAACACCTTGATGTCGCTCCGGACAGCGTAGCGTCGCGGATGAACCAACTTGGTTTGCAGGCGGTGAGCACATGAGCGCAGCGGCAGCGGGCGCCATCCCGCAGTGGGTGCTTGTCTCAGGCCCTGAGGAGGTCCTCGCTGAGCGGGCCACTGCATCCGTCCTGACGCACCTTGCCGAACTCGATCCTGGTGTCGACGTCATCCGTTTGTACGCCTCGGCATACGCGCCAGGCGACCTCGCGGTCCACGCGAGTCCGTCGCTGTTCGGCGGACGTCGGGCGTTGGTGGTGCACGACCTCGACGAAGCCGATGACGCGCTGATCGAGGACGTCGTGAATCTGCTGGCTGAGGATGCCGACGACGTCACGCTGATCGTGCAGCACAAGTCCGGCAACCGCGGCAAGCGTGCGCTCGATGGCCTGAAGCAGGCCGGCGCGCGCGTGATTGAGGCCAAGGCGCTGAAGTCCGAAGGCGACAAGGTGGCTTTCGTGATGGGGGAGTTTCAAGACAATCGGCGGCGGATCGACAAGCAGGCCGCCACCGCGTTGGTGCACGCGGTTGGCAAGGACGTGCGTGAACTGGCCGGTGCCTGCGCGCAGTTGGTGCGTGATGTCTCAGGGCTAGTGGGGGTTGCGGAGGTCGAAACCTACTACGGCGAGAAGGTCGAGACGACCGGATTCAAGGTCGCGGCGGCGGCACTTGCGGGGGATGAGGCAGAGGCGATGCGGCTGCTGCGGCACGTCATGTCTGGCGGTTTGGACCCGGTGCCGATCATCGCGGTGCTGGCGATGCAACTGCGCCAAGTCGGTCGTGTAGGAGCTGCTGGACGTGCCAGCCCGGCGACGGTGGCCCGAGACCTAGGGATGGCGCCGTGGCAGGTCGATCAGGCCCGCCGGGTCGCCCAGGGATGGGACGGGCAGCGGCTCGGAAAGGCCATCGAAGCGGTGGCTGCCGCAGACGTGGAGATCAAAGGCGGATTGCGCACGGGAACAACCGTTTCGCGGGCTCCGGAGTATGCCGTGGAGCGGGCCGTTTTATCCATCTGCGCCGAACGCAACACGATCGGCTAGATCGGGTGCATACTTCGTTGACGGGGCGGTGAACTCAGGAGATTGCCATGGCAAAGATGTATGACTCCGGCCAACAAGATGATGCGGCCCATCGCGGGGATGAGCCTCAGGGACTGCAAAAGTCGTATCACATGAATCTCGCTGACCAGATGGACAAGCAGGCGAATGGGCATCCTTGGCCAGCCTTCATGTGCACACGAGTAGGGGCCGCGATCGCTGTTGTTGTCGTGCTGATCGCAATTGTGTTCATCGTTGCTATCTTCGGGCCGGCCGCTATGAGCCGGTAGTTGCACTCCGCGGCCGACTTTGGTCGGTCATGGCGTCCAGTCGAGGAGTCCACCTCCGACGTAGATGAGCAGCACCCAGAAGGCCGCAGCCATGAACGGGAAGGCGAGCACGAGGAACGGTCTGCGCCGATAGAAGTGTGTGCTGAGCACGAGCAGCACCAGCCAAACCCCAAGGAGCAGCACCATCGCCCACCAGGGTGCGACGAGCCCGGCAGAGAAATAGAAGGGCGCTATCAGGATCAACAGCGCTATCCCGACTGTTGAGGTTAAATAGCCCAGCCAGGTCGGCCGCCGCTTGGCTGCTGCGGTCTGGGACATGCCTCCAAACTAGGCGGGGAGGACATAGAAGTACATGAGCAGATAGTGAAAGAGGGCCGCCACCAACACCATGAAGTGCCAGAGTTCGTGGAAGCCGAACACCCCTGGACGCGGATTGGG
>JBBSNC010000041.1:0-14746 GCA_038232855.1 Actinomycetales bacterium | reverse complement strand
CGGAATGCCGGTTGGTTCGGTGCCTGGGGGCCGGTTGCACGTTGTCGGCGGCGCCCACGCGCAGCACGCCCGCCGCCCTCGCTGGAGCCAGCGGTGACTTCATCGATGACGTCGTCAGGATCGACCGACGCCATCGTCGCTTCTTCCTCGATGCTCATCTTTATCCCGCTTCCCGTCGATCGCTCTTGGTACGCATATGGATGGCTCCCTGCAGTCGCCGCGCGCGATCCAGCAGCACGGTCTCGATGACGCTCCGCTTACCCGACTCCGGGAATCGATAAGACGGTCCATAGGCATAGATCGTGCCGAGGGCCACCCCCGTGCCGCCCAACAGTGGGACAGCCGCACTGGTCAGGCCGCGTACGTACTCACCAACGCTCCACCACACCCCGGAGGCAGGCACCTCTGCGAGGCGTTCGGCCAGGCGCGGGGCGCTCGGATGACGCCGCACGAAGTCCTCGATCTGCGCTGGCGGCCAGGTGGAAAGCACGGCATGCCCCGAGTGCCCATCGGCCAACGGCCAGCGGCTGCCTTCCCAGTTCTCTGCCTGCACCGGCCTGGGGGTATCGACTTGCGCGATCGTCACATTGACCTCACCCGCTACCACGGACAAACCAACGGCTTCATCCAACGTGGCTCCGAGTTCCTCCAGATAGGGGATCGCGATGTCGCGCAGACGCGGCTCCACACCAGCAGGTGTGGCCAGGACGGCAACCGTGGGTCCGAGTTCGTATCGGCCATCCTCGGAGCGCCGCACTGCGTCCAGGTCTTCGAGGGTGGCCAATAATCGCGCGGCTGTGGTGGTGGGCAGTGATGTGGCTTCGGCGAGTTCCACCAAACCCCCCTCGTGCTGCGCCACTTCGCGCAACAGTGAGATCGCTCGCTCGACACTCTTTACACCGGCCATAATGAGCCGTAGGTTACCGCTATGCGGGAGAAAATGCACGCATTCCCGTCAAATGGGAATTTGCCCGACTTGATCGTCATCGGCGCGGGTGTGATCGGGTCGGCCATCGCCTATGAGTTGTCACTGCGGGGCCGCCGGACACTCAACCTCGACGCACTGCCTGCCGCCGGATACGGCTCGACCAGCTGCTCCAGCGCCATCGTCCGCTTCAGCTATTCGACGCCTACGGGCGTGTCCATGGCCTGGGAGGCGCTGCATTACTGGCAGCACTGGGGTGACTACCTCCAGCACGAGGATGGGCCGCTGGCAGAGCTCATCACGTGCGGGATGGCCGTGCTCGACACCGGGTCCGGCCTGGCAAGCCGGGTGCGTCCCTTGTTCGAGCAGCTCGGCATACCCCACGAGCAGTGGGACCGGCCAACGCTGCAACGAAAGATGCCCCTGTTGGACACCATGCTGATGGGCCCCCCCACGCCTATTGATAGCGATGAGTTCTGGGCCGAACCCACGCAGCCGCTGGTGGGTGCGCTGTGGATGCCCGACGCCGGCTACGTGAACGATCCGCAACTCGCGGCCCGCAACCTTCAGCGCGCCGCACAGACCCATGGCGCCGAGTTCCAATTCAACACGCGCGTTGTCGAGGTTCAGCGCGATGGCGATCGCGTTACAGGCGTGACATTGGCCGACGGCTCGTCCATTGCGGCCCCCATCGTGATCAATGTGGCCGGCCCCGATTCAGGCAGGGTCAACGACCTGGCCGGCCTCGGCGGCACCATGGCGATCAGCACCCGGCCCATGCGACAGGAGGTGCACCACCTGCCCTCGCCGCTTGGGTCAGATGGGCAACCCCTGAACCACCTGATCGCCGACGACGACACCGGCATTTACGTCAAGCCGGAAGCTGGCGGGATGCTGGCGATCGGTTCGATGGAACCGGCCTGCGATGAGTTGGAGTGGATCGAGTCCCCCGATGATTACGCCCCACGAGTCAGCGCCGAAGGTTGGGAGCGTCAGACGCTGCGCTTGGCCCGCCGCATCCCTGACCTGGCCATTCCGAACAGACCGCTGGGGATCGTGGGGATCTATGACGTCGCCGACGACTGGATCCCCATCTATGACCGCACCGACCTGGATGGCTTCTATGTGGCCATCGGCAGTTCCGGAAACCAGTTCAAGAACGCTCCGTTTGCCGCACATGCCATGGCGGAGTTGATCGGAGCCGTCGAGAACGGGCAGGACCACGACCACGACCCGGTGCGTGTCGTGGGTCAATACACCGGTGCAGAAATCGATCTGGGTTTCTTTTCACGAAACCGAGAGATCAACCGCAACAGCTCGTTCACGGTGTGCGGATGAGCGCCACCGGCAAGGCATCGGGCGTCGAAGGAGAAGAACCAGTGACAGATGAAGAGTTAGACCTCACCACCTTGGACACGGATGAGTTGGTCGAGCAGATGCACGACGATCTCTACGACGGGATGGATGCCGAGATCGCAGCAGGCACACAGATCCTGCTTGACCGCGGATGGCCCCCGCAGCAGGTGCTCAATGAAGCCCTGGTCGAGGGTATGCGGATCGTCGGCGTCGACTTCCGAGATGGCATCCTGTTCGTTCCTGAGGTGCTGCTGGCGGCCACCGCAATGAAGGCCGGGATGGCCCTGCTTCGTCCGCTGCTTGCCGAGACCGGGGCAGAGTCGGTCGGCAAGGTCGTTATCGGCACGGTCAAGGGAGACATCCACGACATCGGCAAGAACCTTGTCGCGATGATGATGGAAGGCGCCGGATTCGACGTGATCGACATCGGGATCAACAACGATGCAACTGCCTACCTCGCCGCGCTGGAGGAGCACCAGCCCGACATTCTCGGTATGTCGGCGCTGCTCACCACCACGATGCCCTACATGAAGGTGGTCATCGATGAAATGGTCGAGCGCGGAGTCCGGGATCGCTACATCGTGCTGATCGGCGGTGCACCGGTCAACGAGGAGTTCAGCGTGGCCGTCGGCGCTGACGCCTATTGCCGCGACGCTGCCGTCGCTGCCGAGATGGCCACAGACATGGTGCGGGCTCGACACGCGGCGTCTGTCTAGCGATGACCCGTCGGCAGCCGCGAGGCCCACAGCTCACCATCATGTGGTGGGGCGACATCCCAAACCACGTCATCGCGCGCGCGGGCGTACAGTCTCACCGGATCACGCTCAGCCCCCGGTTTCACCGGGCGATCCAGCGCGCCACGACTGGCGGCGGGCAGGCTGGCTCAACGGCATACAACGCCGGATGGCGGCGCACAACCCGCCCGTGTTCGCCTCATCTGGTGGCCGAAGCCGTCGGTGAAGCAGCGGCCCTGGAAGCGGGCTTCGACGCAGGCGATCTTGACCGCGTGGTGCGCGCAACTCGGCGGACACGAAGCGCCGCCCTTCCCACCTACGAAAGTGCGACCCTATGACCGACACCCTGATCAGTTCTGCCACCCGCGAGGTCGTGATCGGCTACGACCGCCCCTTTGCCATCATCGGCGAGCGGATCAACCCCACTGGGCGCAAACAATTGGCGGCGCAGATGAAGGCCGGAGACTTTAGCCAGGTCGAATCGGACGCCATCGCCCAGGTCGAGGCCGGTGCCGCGATCCTCGACGTCAACGCAGGCATCCCACTTGCCGACGAACCAGCCATCTTGGCCGAAGCGATACGTCGGGTGCAGGCACTCGTGCGTGTTCCGCTGAGCATTGACTCCTCCATCGTCGCTGCGCTGGAGGCTGGACTGTCGGCATACACCGGGAAGGCGCTGGTCAATTCCGTGACCGGCGAGGAAGACCGACTCGAATCTGTGCTGCCGCTGGTGGCCAAGCATGGCGCGGCGGTGGTTGCCATCACTAACGATGAGTTCGGGATCAACCCGGACCCCAACGTGCGATTCGAGGTGGCCCGGATGATCGTGAACCGAGCTGCAGATCACGGCATCCCGGCGGCCGACATTGTGGTTGACCCGTTAGTGATGCCAATTGGCGCGATCGGATCGGCGGGTCGGCAGGTGCTGGCGCTCGTGCATCGGCTGCAGTCGGAACTGGGCGTCAACACCACTTGCGGTGCCTCCAACATTAGTTTCGGCTTGCCCAACCGGCCCACCATCAACGCTGGCTTTTTAGCGATGGCGGTGGGAGCGGGCCTGACATCTGCGATCACCAACCCGCTGGAGCCACAGGTGCGTTCGATGCTGATGGCAGCAGACGTACTGACTGGCAACGACATCAACTGCACTCGGTGGATCGCACGCAACCGGCCACCCGACTCCGAGGTCGAAGGTGCGCCCAGGCGCCGGACAAATCGGCGGGTGGCCCGCGCGGCCGCCGGCGTCTAGACAGGTCGAGCGGGATGAGGGCCGACCAGTGCGAAGTCTTCTTCATGCCCTCGGGGCGGCGAGGCACGGTTGCCCCTGGCACGAGCGTCTTGGATGCCGCGCGAACCCTCGGTGTCGATCTGGACTCGGTGTGCGGGGGCCGGGGGATCTGTGGGCGCTGCCAGATCGAGGTCGGCGCGCGTCCAGGATTGGATGCCGACCCAAGCCGACTCAGTGAGCCCAGCAGCACCGAGTTGTCGTATGAAGGCCGACGCCAGCTGCACGCCAGCGCCCGGTTGGGGTGTGCCGCCGCCATCCTGCGAGATGTCGTCATCGATGTGCCGGAGACGAGTCAGGTCCACCGTCAGGTGGTGCGCAAAGATGCCGGCCGCCTCGAGGTCGAGGTCGATCCGATCATCGCACTGCGCTATGTCGAGGTTGCGCCGCCGAGCCTGACCGAGGGCACGGGCGCCCTCCAACGCCTGCAGGCCGCGTTGTCACAGCAATGGGGCCTGTGGGATCTCTGCTTCGACCACTGCGTGCTAGTTGCGTTGCAAAGGCTGGGTGAGCAGGTCGTTGGGGTGAGCGTGGCCATCCGTGCTGGCCAGGACGTCGTGGCCCTGTGGCCCGGACTGCGCGATCACGTCTACGCAGTGGCCTTTGATGTGGGATCGACCACCGTGGCGGGCCACCTGTGCGACATGTTCACCGGTCAAGTGCTCTCCTCGGCTGGGCGGATGAATCCGCAGATCGCGTTTGGCGAGGATCTGATGAGCCGGGTGTCCTACGTGATGATGAACCCCGGCGGGGAGCAGAAACTGACGTCGACCATCCGAGAAACCGTGACCTCAATGACCGTTGAACTGTGCGGGCACGCGGGCATCGAGGCCGATGACGTCCTGGAGTTGTGCATCGTCGGCAACCCGATCATGCATCACCTGCTGCTCGGATTGGACCCCCGGCCGTTAGGCACGGCGCCCTTTGCCTTGGCCACCACCGCGTCGGTAACGGTCAAAGCCTCAGACCTGGGCTTGGGAGTGCACCCTGGCGCCCGGGTCTATCTGCCTCCGTGCATTGCCGGGCATGTGGGCGCCGACGCTGCCGCGATGGTTTTGGCCGAGGGGCCGCACCGTGGCGATGCGCTCACCCTCCTCGTCGACGTCGGCACGAACGCCGAGATCGTGCTGGGCCATCGGGACCGGCTGCTCGCAGCCTCATCGCCGACCGGGCCTGCCTTCGAGGGGGCCCAAATCTCAAACGGCCAGCGGGCGGCGCCCGGCGCGATCGAACGAGTGCGGATTGATCGGGACACCCTCGAGCCGCGGATCCGAGTCATCGGAGCGGCCCGTTGGTCCGACCAACCCGGCTTCGAACGGTCCGTTCAACGCACGGGAATTACTGGCATCTGTGGCTCGGGCATTATCGAAGCGATCGCCGAATTGTTCCTCGCCGGAGTCATCGCCACCGACGGCACGATCCGTGCAGTCGACTGCCCCCGCGTGAGCGCCCACGGCCGGACGTATGCCTATCGGCTCTGGGACGAGCCGCTCATCGAAGTGACCCAGGCCGACGTGCGCGCCATCCAGCTCGCCAAGGCCGCCTTGCAGGCCGGATGCCGACTCCTGATGGATGAGTTCGGGGTGGACAGTGTCGACCAGATCCGGCTGACCGGGGCCTTCGGCTCACACATCGACCCGGTCTATGCGATGGTGCTGGGACTGATCCCAGACTGTGACCCGGCCAACGTTCAATCGGTCGGCAACTCTGCGGGTCGGGGGTCTCTGATGGCCCTGCTCTCGGTTGCCGCACGCGCCGATGTCGAGGCCACGAGCGCGGGTATTGAGAAGATCGAGACCGCCGTCGAGCCGAAGTTTCAAGAGCACTTCGTGGCGGCGATGGGCTTTCCGCACAGCACGTTGCCCTATCCGGCACTGGCCCGCGTCATCGCCCTGCCGCAGCCCAGCACAGAGGCAGGATCCAACCGGCGCACGGATCGCGGTCGTCGCCGCACGCAGCAACCTCGACCCTCAACGGCGGGACACTCAGGTTCATTCTGACCCGTGGATTTTCGGGTCGCTCAGAGCGCGCCCCGACCCTCCTGGGCAAGAGGGTCGGGGTCTGACTTCTCGATCTGGTGCTTAGCGCTTGCTGTACTGCGGCGCCTTACGGGCCTTCTTCAGACCAGCCTTCTTGCGCTCTGGGACGCGCGGGTCACGCGTCAGCAAACCGGCCTTCTTCAATGCCGGGCGGTTCAACTCTTCGTCAATCCCATTGAGCGAACGGGCGACGCCCAAGCGGACAGCCCCGGCCTGACCAGAGGGGCCACCACCATGCACTCGGACCAGCACGTCATACGCGCCCATCAGGTCGAGCACGGTGAGCGGCTCGTTCACGATCTGTTGGTGCACCTTGTTGGGAAAGTACTGCTCCAACGTGCGGCCGTTGATCTTCCACTCCCCCGAGCCCGGAACGATCCGGACGCGGGCGATGGCCTGCTTGCGACGGCCGGTTGCTGCGCCGGGGGCAGTGGCCGAGCGACGCTCGGCGGCGGCTGGACCAGCAGCACTGGATTCGCTGGTGTATTCGGTGAGTTCGACCTCGTCGAGGTCAACTTCGGTTTCGTTGACGGTCATGAAAGTTCCTTACTGCGCGACCTGGGAGATCTCGTACGGGATGGGCTGCTGGGCAGCATGCGGGTGACTGGCACCGGCATACACCTTCAGCTTGCTGAGTTGTTGTCGGCCCAACGAGTTCTTCGGGACCATGCCGCGGATAGCCTTCTCCACCGCGCGGGTGGGGTGCTTGGCCAGCATCTCTTCATAGCCCATCTCACGCAGACCCCCTGGGTAGCCGGAGTGGTGGTAGGACTTCTTGTTGGCCAACTTGGAGCCGGTGAGGGCGACCTTTTCGGCGTTGATGATGATCACGAAGTCGCCGCTATCCATATGCGGGGCATACGTGGCCTTGTGTTTGCCGCGGAGCAGGATCGCGGTCTGCGACGCGAGGCGTCCCAGCACGACGTCCGTGGCGTCGATGATGTGCCAGGCGCGAGTGATCTCGCCGGCCTTCGGGGTGTAGGTGCGCACAGTGCAAACCTTTGTGAGTCGAACGGTGGGTACAACACTCAATCGTACGGACCCGGTAGGCCCAGCCAAAGTTCGACATCGGCGCAGGTCACACGGGCATCCGGCGTGACTATCGTCGTAGCTGCCAGCCATGTATGCACAACTATTGTGCATACATCCCGGCCCGGCTACCGTGTCTGGATGGCATCTCGAAGCACTGCATTGCGCGTGCTCGCCAACCCCCTGCGCTCCCGCTTGCTGGCACATTTGCGGGTGTACGGACCGGCGAGCGCGAGCGATCTGGCGAGGGGACTAGGCAGCAACAGCGGCGCGACCAGCTATCACCTCAGAAGGTTGGCCGAGGTGGGCTTGATCCGGGACAGCGACGACAACAGCAACCGGCGACGCCGGGTGTGGCAGGCCGTCGATGACGCCGGCGCTGATCTCAGCCCTGATCGCGACCAGGGGACGCACACCGATAGTGTGCTGGACGAGGACGAGCAGTCGGTGGCCCAATGGCTGGCGCTGGACTATCTGGAACACTTCGGCGAGCGAGCCCGCGGCTGGGTGGAGCACCGCGGTCAGTGGCCAGCTGCGTGGCAGGTTGCCGGGCTGGAGGACCACCTGGTGCAGGTCAACGCCGAGCAGCTCACCGCACTGCGCGCCGAGCTGGTCGAGGTGCTGCAGCGTTACCGAAGAGTTGGCCAAGGCAATCCTCAGGCCAAACGGATCATCGTCTACACCTGCGCCTTACCGTTGGATGTGCCGCCTCAACGGCTGGGCGGATAGCCATTCGCCTGCCCGGCCTCAAAAACCGCGACTGTGTATGCCGGGACGCTCGCGCTGCCTACTTCGGGGTCCCACGTCGCGTCCTTCACGACATCGTCTGCACCGTCGGCCTGGACGCTGGATAGCGCCATCTCCACGTCGCTCAGCCCTGGGATTGCTTGGGTCACGGTCTCACCGGATGCATTGAACACGACCACCAGCCCGTCGCGGTCCGGGTCGGCATCCGACCCGGCAGTGTCATCGATGAACATCACGATGACGTCGGCCTGACTCTCCGACGAGCCGGAGACCGGGAACGAGACCTTCTCACTGATCGCGTCGGCGTCACCGAGGCGGAACAGCGGCGAGGAGTAGCGCAGTCGGAGCAAGTCTTGAGCCATCGCCGAAGACTTCTCGATGTCGGCCGGTGCTGGCTTCAGGGAGTCATCTGCCAGTAGCGGCTCCATGAACGGCCACTTGTCTTCGTTGTCTGCCACTGGTGGCAACCCGCGACCGAACCCGTTGTTGCTCTTGGTGAAGTCGAGCAGGTTGAACCAGTCGCCGCTGTCGTAGGAGTTGCGATCCAGGCTCTTACTGCGCAGCAGGTCCGAACCGGCGTGCCAGAACGAGATGCCCTGGCTCAGCGAAACGGTCGCCATCGACAGCGCGTTCAGCCGCACCCGATCAGCCATCGGCACATCTTGTGGCACCTTCAAGGTCAGCGAGTCGAACAGTGTCTCGTTGTCGTGCGCGTCAACGTAGTTCACGACATGCCACGGCTGCTCGGCGTATCCCGCCGGTGAGCCGTTGTAGTCGATGTCCGCCCCGGTGACCTCTTCGCCGGTTTCTGCGCTGGTCATCCTGTAGTCGCGTAGGTTGCCGACCAAACCGATCTGCACCAGGTCGGTGTCATGCGGGTTGTTACCCGTGGAGCCAAAACCGGTTGTGCCGGGATCTTCGTCAAACGGTCCACCACCGCGGACGCCGTCACGCAGTCGGTCGTTGAACGTGCCGATCGCTGTGCCATCGAGCTGACCTTGGGTGGCCTGATAGAACAGCGCGTTGTCAGCCACCTCACCGAAGTTCCACCCCTCGCCATACAGGGTCACGGCGCTGCCATCCACGCCGTCTCTAGCCAGGGTGAGGTCATCCAGTGCCTTGCGGATCGCCTTCATGTTGGCCTTGCTGTGATGGCCCATCAGGTCAAACCGGAAGCCGTCCACTTTGTAGTCACGGGCCCACAGCACCACAGAGTCGACCATCAACTTCTGTGCCAACGAGTGCTCGGTGGCGATGTTTTGGCAGCACGTTGAGGTTTCCACCGCGCCGACCTCGTTGAGTCGTTGGTAGTACCCGGGCACGATCCGATCAAGCACGGACTGCTCGCCCTGACCAGAGGCGGCAGTGTGGTTGAACACCTCATCGAGCACCACACGCAGGCCGATGTCGTGCAATCCGCCCACCATCGTGCGGAACTCCGCGACCCGTTGACCGCCCTCGGCCGCTTCGGCAGTGGAGGCATAAGAGCCTTCGGGCGCGAAGAAGTGCCAGGGGTCATAGCCCCAATTGAACGCGTCATCAGCCGCAGCAGCCTGCACGCATTCCTGTTGTTCAGTGCTGTCAGGGTCAAACGAGGTGAGGTCGCAGTCCGGTTCAGCCTGCTTACTCGGATCTTCTTCGATCGAGGCGATATCGAACGTCGGCAGCAGGTGGACCGTGTTCAGCCCAGCCTCAGCCAGGTCCTGCAAGTGCCTGCGGCCATAGCCGTCTTCGGCGAAGGCCAGATAGGAACCGCGCAGTTCTGCTGGCACATCCGGGTCGTCGCGAGAGAAGTCCCGCACATGCAACTCATAGATGCTCTGATCGACTTCGCGCTCCACCTTCGGCTGCGGCGCATCGCGCCACACAGCTGGCTGGTAGGCGGCATCGTCCATGTCGAGGATCACCGACTTGGTCGAATTGAGCGTCAGCGCAGTCGAGTAGGGGTCGGTGACGTAGTTGGTTTCCACTGTGCCCGTCGAGGGCGCGAAGACCGTGACGGCATACACGTAGCGCTTGCCTTTCCAATCCTTGCCGCCGACGACCTTCCATGAACCATCGGTCTGCCGTTTCATATCCACCACTGTCCCCTCACTGACGGGGGCATCATCGGCGACGTCCGCATCCCACAGCACGATGTCGACCTCCTGGGCAGTTGGCGCCCACACTCGCAGTCGGGGCTTGTAGCCCTTCCAATAGACGCCGAACGTGGCGTCTGAGGCCTTGTCGGCATACAACTCATCCAGCACGCCCGGCGTCTGCACGCCGGTCGCATCCCTCAGGCGGCCCAGGTCGTCATACGTGGCGACAACAACCTGGCCGCGCAGCAGGCTCTTCGCCTTCTTGGCCATGCTCTTGTCCAGCCGCAACGCGATGTATCCCTCGACACGCGGGTACTTTTCGACGATCTCCTGCGGGACTCCGGCGGGATCATACGTCAAGACGCTTGAGTCGCCACCGGTCAGCGCCTCAGCATCGACCTTCAAGCCGCCGTCGGATGCAGAGTGCAAACGCCAGGACTGTAGCTGCGGATCATCCACGGCGGGCACTGCAATCAAGTCCGTGCTGAGCCAATACGCCTTGGCCGCGGCCAGGTCTGGAGCGACGCCAGCTTGGGAGGTGCTGGTGGTGATCGCATGAGTTTCCGGGTCGTAGGTGATGGTGACCACGATGCCATCGGCGGGCACCGACAGCGCAACATTTGGCATCCCCACCGTCTTGGCCGTAGCTCTCATCCCAGGACAATCCGTGCGCAACCTTGAACTCGTAGTTGCCCGCCGCGATCTCGGTGCTCGACCACTCATACAGTCCGTCACCATCGGGGTCTTGCAACCAGGGCCGCATACAGTCCGGCATCCAATCATCGCTACAGCCCAACTCCGACTGGTAACTGCCTGGGGCGGTCAGGATCGGCGCGATCGCGTCGTTGGTCACCCAGTGGGTGGCGTGGTCGTAGTAGTAGCTGACCGGCCCGCCGCGGGCCGCGTATCCGATGTTGGCTCCATCGGAGACTCCACCAGCACCGTAGTTCTCGTCCCAGGACTTGTTGATCGCAGCCTTGAACGCGTAGTTGCCGGCCGGGATGTCGCGGGTTCCCTTCCAGATCATGTCTTTGGCGTCCAGACTCAGCTGGGCCTGATCACAGTCGGGCTGCCAGTCTGTGGGGCACCCCATCTCGGAGTTGTGGTCACCCGGCACGGACACATTCTCGGGTTGCTCCACCGGGCCTACGGGGCCTGCACCCCCACCGGTGGCAGGCGCGTCACCGACGATGCCGTATGACGAGGCCGCCGCGAGGTTGCCATCGATGTCTTTGAGCACGCTGCGGTACTCCATCAGCGTGCCGTCAGCGATGCCGCTGACATCGTGAAAGACCCGGTATGGCGCGTTGTCGTCTGTGCCGAGGGTGCTCCACTCCTGCGTCCCGACGGGCCGGGCCATGAAGCTAACCTGGGCAAAAGTGTTGGCCGGCACGGCTGCGCCGATCTGCGCGCGGCCACCCACGACGGCGCCGGCAGAGGGAGAGGTCAGGTAGGCCGCCGGGGCCTCAGTGCGCTTACGCAGTGTCCTCTCGGCCTGATACACCTCGACCGAGAGTGGATCGAGGCTGACCTTGAGGTCGGCTTTATTGTCCGCGCGCAGCACGGCGTCGTCACCGTAGATCGCAGAGAACTTGTTCCACGCACGGTACGTTGGGATCGAAACTTGCTGCGGCTCGGTGGAGTTGTTCGTCACGACGACGTATTCGATCTGGTCACTGGGATCGAGGCGGCTGAACGCAAAGACGCCCTCTGCGGAGGAGGCGTAGCGATGAATCTGGGCTCCGTCGACCAGCGCGGGATGGTCCTTGCGCAACTGTGCCAGACCGGCGATCTGCTGATACAGCGGGTGGTCCGGGTCGTAGCGCTCGATGCTTCCGGAGGGTCCAGCGAGCACTGGCTCCTCGGCATACTGCTGCGTTTGGGTGGCAAACATGTCTTGCCTGGCGTCCTTGTCGCCCCCGGATCCCATGAACCCCTGTTCGTCGCCGTAATAGACAACGGGTTGGCCGCGGGTGAGGAACATCAGGTCGTTCGCCAGTTCGACCCGCTGCAACAGTTCATCGCCGCTGAAGCCTTGCCCGGCCAGCATCATCGCCGCCCGGCCCATGTCGTGGTTTCCCGTGAAGGTCGGCAACTGGTAGGCGTTGGAGTCGGTGTCGGTGTAGTAATCGTCCTGCGTATAGAAATCGCGCATCGCGGTGGCGGGGTCGCCCTTGGCGAAATCGATGCTGCGCGCCTGGAAGCCGAAGTCGATGACCGCTTGGATCTTGGCCTCGGTGGTGAACGTCGACAAATAGGTCGGGTCGGCGTCATATACCTCGCCGAACATGAAGAAGTCCGGAGTCACCTCTTGCGCGGCGGCTAGCACGCTGGGACTGAACTCCTGCCAGAACTCCGTATTTACGTGCTTGACGGTGTCAATGCGAAAACCGTCGATCCCAAACTGTACCCATGTCGAGTAGATATCGATCATGCCGTCGGTCACTTCGTGCCGTTCGGTCCACAAGTCGTCCAACCCGACGAAGTCGCCGTACTCGCTGGACTCTCCGGCAAAGGTCGAGTCGCCACGGTTGTGATTGAGCCGCGGGTCGTTCAGCCAGGCCGGCACTTTGACGCTCTCATCGTCTTCGTTGTTGAAGATGGGGGTGTACGGAAAAGACGTGGCCGGGTCGACTTCGGGGAATTCTTCGGTACCCGCGTAGTCCTTGTCATCGAACACCTCCCCGGGTACGTCGGTGTAAGGCGAGGTTGGACTTGTCGATGTGGGAGTATTCGCCCTCGGCATAGTCGATGACATCCGCGGTGTGGTTCGTGATGACGTCGAAATAGACCTTCATTCCGCGTGAGTGTGCCTCCTCGATCAGCGCCTCCATCTCTTCATTCGTACCGAGATGCGGATGAATTTGGGTGAAGTCGGTGATCCAATAGCCGTGGTATCCCGCGCTGACGTTGTCGCCACTGCCCTGCACGGGCCGATTCTTGAACGAAGGGGTAAGCCAAATCGCGGTCGTCCCCATGCCCTGGATATAGTCCATCTTGTCGAGCACTCCAGCGAGATCACCCCCGTGGTAGAACCCCTTGTCCTCGGGGTCGAATCCTGTGCTGAGCCGATCGCCGGTGAGCCCACCCAGGTCGTTGCTGGTATACCCGTTGGCAAAACGGTCAGCCATGACGAAGTAGAACTGCTCGCCGGTGACGGGTTCGCGCAGACTATCCCCCGCGTATGCCGCGTCGCCTTCGGTGACCCCGCCCGACACATCGGTAGGGGCAACGCCTATCTTCTGCGATTCGGTGTCAAAGGAGAAGTGCAGCGTCGCCGGCCCTTCCAGGACCAGAGGCAGGTTGTCGGCCGGGTAGGACTCATCCCCCGTGTCATTCAGCGCAACTTTGTATTCATACCTTCCGGCTGGGACCTCGAAAACCTGGGAGTACGTAGTGGCGCCCTCAGCGCCAGGGCCGAGCAGGGTCTGCGTGCAGGCCGGATCCCAGTCGGCGGCGCACCCCGATTTCGTCCTGCAGACTGCCCACGAGCGTCACAGTTGTGCCATCCTGTGGCGCGGCGGGGGCCGCTACCCCTGCGACGGCGCCTCCGAGGGACACTAACGTGGTCGCGGCCACCAGGGCAGCTCCGATAACAGCAGGAAGAATTCAACGCGCCATTGCGCTCCCGTTGTGTGGCAACACTTCAGCGCCCCCATGGCGCCAGTTGTCATGCCCGTAGAGCACAATCAGCCGACCCTCAACAGGGACTCGCAGGGAGCATCCACGCGAACAGTCAGCCGTGCTTCACACACCGGATCGACCAGGGTCGCACATCGAGGCGCTCGGGCGCGATCGGCTTCATGCAGGAGTCACAGACCCCGTAGGACTCCTCGTCGAGTTTGGCTAACGCTCGCTCGACCTGCTGAAGCATCTCTCCCAAGGCGTCATGCGCGGTGACGGCGCTTAGCCGGTCCACTGCCATCGCCGTTCCGTCGCCGACCCGTTTGCCGAAACTGATGGTGCCTTGATCTTGTTGCGGGCGGGTCAGTACGCCGCGTTGCTCGATCAAGGCAGCCCGTTTGGCCAGCAGAGTCTCCCGCACCGAGGTCATCACAGCAGCATGACACGGCTGGTGTCAGGAGGTCTGTCAGTGGCCGGGATTACCATGCCTTCGACGATGTTGCCCATTGAGATGCGCTGACCCTCCGCGGCCAGAGCCACCACCGAAGGGACTGCACGGGTGCCGATCATTGAAGCGCACGGCCTGACCAAGACCTACTCCGCCAAGACGGGCACGGTGCATGCCCTTGCGGGTTTGGACTTAGTTGTGCCTGAGGGCACCGTCAAAGGGCTGCTCGGTCCGAATGGCGCAGGCAAGACCACGACGGTCAAGGTCCTCAATACGTTGATCAAGCCGGACGCTGGCACAGCGACGGTCGATGGCATTGATGTGCTCACTGACCCGCAGGCGGTGCGGCGCATCATCGGCGCCTCGGGGCAGTACGCGGCCGTCGATGAGAACCTCACCGGCTTGGAGAACCTAGAGATGGTGGGGCGTCTCTACCACTTGGGGATCAAGCGATCCCGGGCGCGGGCCCGCGAGCTCG
>JBBSNC010000040.1:0-14823 GCA_038232855.1 Actinomycetales bacterium | reverse complement strand
CGAACTCCACCCGGCGGGACCGCCCCGGTCCGGCGCCAAGCTGGGGGTGGCAGCGGGACAGTGCCTGCAGCTGGGACTTCTCATCCGCGCTGATGACGTAGTCGTCACTACCGAGCCCGACCCCTTCCCAGACCCGCGCGTACAGGTCCAGCACCCGGGCGGCCTTGGCACGAAAGTGCGGGTCTCGCGGGAAGATCCAGGACCGGTAACGCCACGGTTTGATCGAGTCCTCGGCCAGCCACCGACGCACGCTCGAAGGCGACAGGGAGTCCACCAGCCCCTCGGCGACCCCCTGGGTCGCCAGCTCGGCCGAGCTCCACCGGGACAGCGGCACGTCACGCTGGTCCGGCGGCTCGCAGGCCATCGCCTTGACCTCGGTCACCACCGGCGCCGAGAAGGAACGAGGGCGCCCGGACCGTTTGCGATCGGCCAGGCCGTCCAATCCCTCCTGCCAGAACCGCTTGCGCCACATGCTCACCACCGCGACGTGCACATCCAACCGCACGGCGATCTCGGTGTTGAGGTCCCCGGCAGCAGCGGCCAACACGATCTTGGCCCGCACGACCTCGGCGTGCGACGAGGTGTAGGCACGAGCACGTTGCTCAAGGACCGCACGGTCAGCATCCGACAGGATGATCAGGAACGGTGAACGACGAGACACCACAACCTCCGGGCTTGAGCAAGGTCAACGGAGGCTCGGCGCTTCCCTCGCCGAGACGTAGCCCAACTTACACCGGTGCAATTCAAGGCAGGACCACTAGTCCAGCGGGCGATCGGTCGCAAGGATTACCCGGTGGGGCAACTCACGCGAAACAAGGCGCGTTGCCTACCGCCGCCATGTACGCCGGATTCAGCGTGTCCTACGTCGGCCCTGTCCCACCACTGCTGGGGTCTGCGATGTGGGGCTGTGCGCTTCTCTGGGCTGTGGGCTGTGGGCTGTGGGCTGTGGGCTACGGGGCGATAGGCGCCCTCGCTGTGCTCGAGGCTGGCCCTGATCGTGTGGTGGAAGTCAAGGTGCGCTGCCGTGAAAAGGGCGAGTCGTGACCCGCGAAGCGCACGAAGGTCGGCTTGATCGTCGCGGCTCTCGTCACAGCGTTCGGCGCATGGCTGTCTGGGCTCCGCGAGAAGCCAGCCCCAGCTGTGACGACTGCCATGGCGAGGGCGTGACAGGGTATCTCGCTGTGAGTCTCATGGTTCAGGCACTCCGCCCATGCTCCACCGGTCGCATCAGAACGGAGGCGGCGGCTCAGCCACCTCACTCGCAACGTCGGTAGGCGCGGGTTCGATGGGTGCGGGTGGAAGTTCTAGGAGCTCCTCCGGGCTTTTTTGACCTAGCGAAGGGCCGCGACGGCGGCGCCCGTCCCGGCGGTGGAAGATTGGGAGCTGGCGCTCACGGGACAACCCCAACGGGCAGTCCTCATAGTCATCCATCCCTTCGAGCCACGTGTCTTGACCCGCTCGTGAGCAGAGAGCCGCGTAGACGAGCTGGTTGCGAAGATCTTCATCCTGCACAGATCCCGGGTCTTGGAGCGTGGGTGCACCGCATGCTCCATCACCGCATGCTGCATCGGCGGACGGGTCGATCGCGGAATGGTTCGAGCCGGAAGTCTCATATTGCCGATAGTCGTGCGGCGACGTGCGATACATCCGGTCGAAGAAGGTTGTCCAGGTGACATTCCGGGTTTCATCCATGACGCTGCGCCAGAACTCCTCGGTCTTCAGCTGATGGTGGCGAGAATGCTTGGCGTTCAGGTTCGTCTCCGATGTGATTCCACCGGCCGTTCCGTACGGTCTTTCGTGGTCGAGCTCGCAACGATGAGCAGGCGCCAAACACCCCGGTGCCCGGCATGAGCGATCCGATGCTCGCACCTGGGCGATCATGGCAGCGTCTGGCCGGTATGTGGCAAGGGAGCGCTCGACGACTCGACCATCAGCAGGGTCCATCAGCAGTCGGTGCATGGTGGTGCCTGGCGTGAGGGTCAGGTCGCGGGCGTGCTCGGCGGACACGAATCCCCGCCCTGGTATCTCGGCGACTGGCGCCTCGCCTGACGCAGGCACGGGGGCTCCATTCGATGCAGCGGGCAATGATGCCCCCTGCATCAAGGCGCCGACCGGAACGATCACCTCCACGGTGGCAGTGGGCAACCCGCTCACGATGCGACACGTGTCGGCCGATGTGGGCAACAGCAGATCGTCGCTCGCAGCGGAACCGGTCGCACTTTCTGCTGCCTCGCCGAGAGTGTCCGAGGGCGCTGGTTCACTCCTACCTGATGCTGCGGGGAGCCCACCGCTCTCCCTGCTGGGAAGATCAAGGGTTCCGTGCACGATGAGGCTCATCACCGTGTCAGATCGCAGGTGCCCAAGCGGCCGTCCGTCGCCACCCTTTCGCGCACGGCGAGCGATGGTCTCGATGCGTTCAAGGGCAGCCGCGACGCTGGCGGCGCCGGCCATGACGGTGAACGTCCCAATACCGTCGTCGCAGATCTCACCACTGACATCGCGTGTGTCGAGCGCTTCCCGGCGTCGCTTGCGTGCCATCTGAGCATCTTCACCTTCGACCCGAACCACTTCGCGGCTCAAGCGCCGATGAAACTCCGCCCAAGACTCAACTCGATCCTGTGCCTCCTCAGCCGAGGTGGGTAGCAGGCAGGGGCCGAACACAGACTCAGCGACCCTGGCGGCGTCCTCGACCTGCATAGTCCGGCAGCGTTGCCAGAACTCCGAGACCCCTCGCCAATCAGCGCCGCCACTGGCCAAAGCCGCCTCGGCGCTCGCCACTGCCGTTTGAGGTGCCAACGCGAAGCCGACTCGTGCGTGGCAGTTCTGCACTCCATATCCGGTGAGCGTTGACACTTCCTGAACCACGATGGATTTCGTCTTGGCGCGCCATCGCCCCCGTGCCGGCGCGGTCAACTCGCTTGGGTTGCTCACCTTCTTGCGATCCAGCAATTCACGCCCAGCACGATGAGATAGCGTGCGGCAGGCCTGAATGACGACCGCGTCGGCGAAGCCTTGGAGGCGACGCGCAGAGGAAACGGCATCCAGCAATGCTTCGTTGGAGATGTCATCTTCACTCGCCGCTGGTGGGACTGGGACTTCGGCGTGAGCCGCGACGCAACGCAGCATCGCGCTCATGCTGTCAGCGACCCCTGTTGGGAGGAACAGCGACTGAAGCCCATGTTCGATCTGGGCTAGCGCATGCCAGGCGCGGGGCGGAAGCTCACCATCAATGGCCAGGTCATCGATGGTGAAGTCGGCGGAAGTGAGGTCGTCGGCAGCGAAGTCAGCGAGGGCATGTTCATCAACAGTTGCGGTCTCCATGATTCCCCCTTGGCGGCTGCTAGCGTGCCCTTATCTTAGTACATATGTTCGATTAGCACAAGCGCGCCATAGCCATCGACCCTGCCGGACGCGTCAGCGTGGGAACTAAACTCATCACTTCGGCGAAGTCAAGTCCCTCATCGTGGTCACCACTGCAGACAGCCGTTCTCGCGCGTCAGCCCCGGCAGAGCGCAACTCGCTGCGACTCTCGACGGGAACGATGACCTCGACATACACCTTGAGTTTCGGCTCGGTCCCACTCGGTCGAACGATGATCCGAGTGTCGTCTTCGAGATAGAACCGAGCACCCGGCGTGCCTGGCAGGTCCGAGTCTGGGTGTTCCAGATCCTCAGTCGAGCGGACGGGAACTCCACCAATCTCATCGGGCCCAGAGGCGTGCAGGCGCTCCACGATCGGGGGAATGAGCGACAGGTCGTCAACTCGGACCGAGAAGGCGTCGGTTGCGTGCAGACCATGCTCCAGCGCCAAGTCATCCAACACGTCGTCGACCGTGCGGTCCCGTTCGCGCAACGTCGCGAGCAATTCGGCCATCAACAGTGCCGCGCTGATCCCGTCTTTGTCCGGCACCCGAGCAGGGTCGGTGCAATAGCCCAGCGCTTCTTCATATCCGTAAGCAAGGCCCGGCACCCGCCCGATCCACTTGAAGCCAGTCAGCGTCTCGACAGCTGGCAAGCCGGCCGCTTGAGCCATCGCCCCCAGCAGCCGTGAAGACACGATCGATCGAGCGAAGACAGCACGGTCACTGGCTGGGTCGATCCCTCGCTCAATCAGGTGGTGCCCGAGCAGGGCGCCGACCTCGTCCCCACGCAACATGCGCCAACCCTCAGGCCCGGGGATCGCAACAGCACATCGGTCTGCGTCTGGGTCGTTTGCGATGACAGCGTCCGGGTGCACCGACTCGGCCAGCGTCAAGGCGGCATCGATAGCACCAGGCTCCTCCGGGTTCGGAAAGGTTACGGTGCCGAACTCCGGATCAGGCTGTTCCTGCTCCTCCACCGGAGCGGGGGGTTCGAAACCGGCCTTTTCGAAGGCGCGTCGAATGACGTCGGCTCCCACCCCGTGCAGGGCGGTGTGCACCAGCGACAACTCACGACTGCTGCTTGGATCAACGACTGAGGCGACCGCGTCGAGGTATGCCTCGAGCACCTCATCGCCCAAGGTGGCCCATCCATCGTCTACTCGTGGGACGTCCGCGGTGCGCGAAACAGCCCCGATGTGGGCAGCGATCTGCTCATCGGCCGGTGGCACGATTTGTGATCCGTCGCCGAGATACACCTTGTATCCGTTGTCGGCCGCCGGGTTATGGCTTGCGGTGACCATCACTGCGGCATCGGCATCCAAATGGCCGATCGCAAAAGCCAGGACCGGAGTCGGCAAGGGCTGCGGCAGCACGGACGCGCGGCCTCCGGCAGCAGTCACCACAGCGGCGGTATCGAGTGCAAACGTCTGCGAGTTGTGCCGCGCGTCGTAGCCGATCATGACGTGTGGGTTCGCCAGCCCCTGGTCCTGCATCAGGTATGCCGTCAGTCCAGCGGCCGCGCGAATCACAACTGACCGGTTCATTCGGTTCGGGCCAGCGCCCATTGTGCCTCGCAAACCGGCGGTGCCAAAGGCCAAGAGGCCACTGAAGCGATCCGCCAGTTCGGCCTTCGATGCGTCGTCGCCGGACTCAGCGGCCTCAATGAGGTCGTTCACTTCGGCGCGCGTTCGTGAATCAGGGTCGTCATCTCGCCACTCCCGCGCACGCTCCAACACGGGCATGGTCGACGTCTCGCCGTTCGTGCTGACCGGACCCTCGCCCGTGAGATCTTCGCCCATCACAGCGCCGCCACGATCTGCGCGAGCAGCTCGCTACAGCGCGACGAAGCATCCTTTCCAGCCTCGATCACCTCTTCGTGCGACAACGGTTGGGGGCTAATTCCAGCCGCCGCGTTCGTGACCAACGAGATGGCCAACACGTCGATCCCTGCCTGGCGAGCCGCAATGGCCTCCAGCGTTGTCGACATACCGACAAGGTCTGCGCCGAGCGTGCGCGCCATCGCCACCTCGGCCGGTGTCTCGTAGTGCGGCCCCCGGAACTGCGCGTAAATCCCTTCGTCCAGACTGGGATCCACTTCCCGGGCCAGGGCTCGAAGCCGCGGCGTATAGAGGTCGGTCAGGTCGACAAAATTGGCACCTTCGACGGGCGAGGTCGCCGTGAGGTTGAGATGGTCTGGGATCAGCACCGGCGTACCCGGCGACCAGTCGGGCCGCAACCCCCCGCAGCCATTGGTCAGCACGATGGTGCGGCATCCGACTGCTGCTGCGGTCCGCACTCCATGCACCACGGCTCGCACCCCGCGACCCTCATAGAAATGGGTGCGAGTGCCGAAGACCAGAGCGTTCTTGTCGCTCCTCTCGATGGCGATCGAGGAGATAGTGCCCTGATGACCCGCAACGGCAGCCTCGCTGAACCCTGGCACGTCGGTGTTATCGACGCTGGCGGTTCGCTCGCCGATGAGGTCGGCAGCGGCGCCCCAGCCGCTGCCGAGCACTAAGGCGACGTCGTGGCGCTCGACGCCGGTAGCGGAGGCAATGGCCTCGGCCGCTGCGCGGGCCACCTCGAACGGGTCGACGTCGGGGTCGGACAGGTCATGAGCGGGGTCGTGGGTCACCGGATCAGGGTAGCGATGGTTGGATGGCGATGTGAGTTCAACGCAAACAACCGTGATTGTCATCGGCAGTGGCCCCGGAGGGTACGAGGCGGCACTGACGGCAGCGCACCTGGGTGTACAGGTCCATCTTGTCGAACGCGAGGGCGTCGGGGGGGCTGCCGTGCTGACGGACTGTGTGCCCAGCAAGGCGCTCATTGCGACCGCTGACTTCATGGACCGGTTCACCGCAGCGCGGCGCATCGGGGTGCAGTTTGATGGAGCACCGGAAAATCAGGGAGTCACCGCTCATGTCGATGACATCAATACCCGAGTCATGGCCCTGGCGAAGGCGCAAAGCGAGGACATCACAGAGCGGCTCGCAGAGGCGGGCGTCGAAATCATCGCTGGTAACGCCGTCGTGAAGGATCGTCGCTGTGTTGACGTGGGGGACCGGCGCCTGGATGCTGACGTGATCCTGATAGCCACCGGCGCCCGGCCGCGGGTGTTGCAAAGCGCTGCGCCGGACGGAGAGCGCATCCTCACCTGGCAGCAGATCTATGACCTGACCGAACTGCCTGAGCACCTCATCGTCATCGGGTCGGGTGTGACCGGGGCGGAGTTGGCGCACGCCTATCTGGGTCTGGGCAGCAAGGTCACGTTGATCTCCTCCAGGGATCGAGTGTTGCCGGGGCAAGACGAAGACGCCGCAGCCCTGTTGGAGGGGGTCTTCAGACGCAGGGGGATGTCGGTCCTGAACCGGTCGAGGGCCAAGTCGGTGGAGCGTGTGGCTGGCACCGATGGCGGCGCGGACGGTGTCTTGGTCACCTTGGAGGACGGTCGCGAGGTGTACGGCAGCCATGCGCTGCTCGCCGTTGGGTCCTTGCCCAACACTGAAGACATCGGCCTTGCCGAAGTCGGCGTCGAGGTGACCGATTCGGGGCATATCGAGGTGGATCGGGTCTCGCGCACCAACGTGCCGGGCATCTATGCCGCTGGGGATTGCACTGGCGTCTTGCCGCTGGCCTCGGTAGCAGCCATGCAGGGGCGGATTGCCATCGCCCACGCGCTCGGCGACGCGGTCGGACCGTTGTCGCTGCGCCGGGTCAGTTCGAACATCTTCACAGATCCTGAGATCGCCACGGTCGGGGTGACGCAGGAGGACATCGACGAGGGTCGAATCGATGCCCGGGCTGTGATGCTGCCGCTGACGAAGAACCCGCGGGCGAAGATGCAGAATCTCAAGGACGGGTTCGTCAAGATCTTTGCGCGCAAAGGCGGGGACACCATCGTCGGCGGGGTCGTCGTCTCGCCTCGCGCCAGTGAGCTAATCTTCCCGATTGCGCTAGCGGTCTCGGCAAAACTCACCGTGGATCAATTCGCCTCGACCTTCACGGTCTATCCATCGATGTCGGGCTCGATTGCCGAAGCGGCCCGACAGTTACATTCGCTGGCTGAGTAGGTTCGCACTCGGCCAGAGGTACATTGCCGACCCACCGTGCGCGCCGGTGATCGCCTAGGCGCTGACCCACCATGTGCGCCGGTGAGCGCGTAGGCACGAAACCGACGGGCCATCGTGCGGTGCGGGTCCCGTTGCCCCCACGCGTTCCATCCGGCACGATCGCGCCCCCATGGTGAAGAGCCGGCCAGGAGTTACCTTGATACATCGGCGTTGGTGACCACAGCACAGCCGGATATTGTTCTCAGATGGCAGCTACCAGGCTGTTCACCCCGGCCTTCGCGATGCTCACTGTGGTGAACCTGGCCTATTTCACGGCCGCGGGGATGGTGCTTTTTGCCACTCCCTTCTTGGTCACGGGCCCCCTGATGAGCTCCACAGCCGCAGTCGGTCTGGTCATCGGCTCCTTCAGCATCGCAACGCTCCTCGTGCGGCCGTATATCGGCAGGATCGTGGATCGAGTCGGCAGGCGGAACCGCTGATTGCCGGGATAGCACTGGCATTAGTGGTCGTACCCCTCCACGGGGTCGTCGACAGCGTTCCTGTCCTGGTCGGGCTCCGCGTACTGCTAGGGGCCGCAGAGGCTCTCGTCTTCGTAGCTAGCTTTGCGCTGCTCGTGGACCTGGCGCCGCCTGGGCGGATGGGGGAGGCGCTGAGTTTCAACTCACTCGCGCTCTATGTGGGCATCGCCGTCGGGCCGGTATTGGCCGAAGCGCTGCTTGGCCCCGACAGATTTCCTTGGGTCTGGAAGGGGGCGGCACTCCTGATGTTCACGGCGGCATTGATCGCGCTGGGTTTGCCCGAGACCGGGCAAACCTCGGGACCTGTCGAGCCTTCACCGCTCGTACACAAGGCCGCGCTTGGTCCTGGGATAGCCCTCTTTCTTGGTGTCGCAGCCAGTGGCGTCTTGCTCGCCTACGCGGCTTTGCGGGCCAGCGCGATGGGACTGGAGGCACGAAGCTCGGTGTTGCTGGTCTTCGGGGGCACGGTCGTTGCCAGCCGGGTACTGCTGGCCCGAGTGCCTGACCGAGTGCCAGCCCTCCCGCTAATCAGTAGTTCGCTTGGTCTTGTCGCGGCCGGGTCTGTGCTGCTAGGGCTCGCCCGCCAGCCCGTTCTCTTCATGGCCGCGGCGGCGCTGGTGGGGCTGGGGGCAGCCCTACTGACTCCGGCTGTTTTCGTTGCCGTGTTCTCGAGCGTCCCGGCCGCGCAGCGCGGTGCAGCCAGCGGCACTCTGTCGATTTTTATAGACCTCGGTCTGGGCCTAGGACCCTTGCTAGCAGGGCTCGTCGTCGCTTTCAGCTCAGTGTCAGGAGCGTTCTTGGCCGTCGCTGCTGTCAACGCCGTAGCCGCGGGTTTCCTCTTGCCGGGACTGTTGCGGCTCAGGCGTCGGTCAACTCGCAGATGACTGCTCCGTTGGTCACAGTTTGACCGACTTCAGTCTTGAGGCCGCTGACCGTTCCAGATTTGTGCGCTTTGATCGGCTGCTCCATCTTCATCGCCTCGATCACCACGACCACATCACCTTCGGCCACCTCATCGCCTTCGCTGACGACGACCTTGACGACGGTGCCCTGCATCGGTGCCGTCACTGAGTCTCCGGATGCGGCAGCCGCGCCCGCGCCTCGCTTAGTGCGTCGTGGGGCCTTGGAGCGGCCCGCACCTGCAGTCGAACCGCCACCCAGAGATAGTCCGCTCGGCACCGAAACGGACAGCCGCTTGCCATCGACCTCCACCACAATGTCATTGCGATCGGCCGGTTCCTCGGGTGCCTCGGCAGTCGGCCCGGAATAGGCCTCAATCGTGTTGTCGAACTCGGTCTCGATCCACCGCGTATGCACCGAGAAGTCGGTACCGGGGCCGGGGGCGAAGGCGGGATCCGTCACCACGACCCGATGAAAGGTGAGGGCGGTCGGCATACCCTCTATTTCGAACTCGCCCAACGCTCGGCGTGCCCGCGCCAAAGCCTGCGGCCGGTCGGCCCCTGTCACGATCAACTTGGCGAGCATTGAGTCGAATGCCCCTGAGATGACGTCACCTTGCTCCACCCCGGAATCGACTCGCACGCCTGGACCGCTGGGGGTCCGATAGGTCATCACCGTGCCGGGAGCAGGCAAGAAGTCACGGCCGGGGTCCTCGCCATTGATGCGGAACTCAATGCTGTGCCCACGCGCTGGGGGCAACGAGCTGAAGGTGAGTTCCTCCCCGTCGGCGATCCGGATCTGCTCACGCACCAGGTCGACACCTGTGATCTCCTCAGAGACCGGGTGCTCCACCTGCAAACGCGTGTTGACCTCCAAAAAGGAGATCGTGCCGTCGACTCCGACCAGGAACTCGACCGTCCCGGCGCCGACATACTTCGCCTCGGACAAAATGGCCTCAGAAGCCGAAACCAATTCGTGCACCTGGGCATCGCTCAAGAACGGGGCGGGCGCCTCCTCGACCAACTTCTGGTGTCGGCGCTGCAGCGAGCAGTCGCGGGTTGAGACCACCGCTACGTTGCCATGAGTGTCAGCTAGGCATTGGGTTTCGACGTGTCGGGGTTTGTCCAGATAGCGCTCGACGAAGCATTCACCACGACCAAAGGCACCCTCGGCCTCACGGACGGCAGCCTCGAACATGTCGGGCACCTCTTCCATCATGCGGGCCACCCGCATGCCACGGCCACCCCCGCCGAAGGCCGCCTTGATTGCTACCGGAAGCCCATGTTCGGAGGCAAATGCCACGACCGCGTCGGCGTCGAGGACCGGATCTTTGGTGCCAGGGACCAGTGGTGCGCCAGCGGCCATCGCGATGTGTCGTGCCTTCACCTTGTCGCCAAGGGAGTCAATCGCAGCAGGCGGGGGACCGATCCAGATCAACCCAACATCGATGACGGCCTGGGCGAAGGTCGCGTTCTCAGACAGGAAGCCATAGCCAGGATGGATTGCGTCAGCTCCAGCCTTTGTGGCTACCTCAATGATCTTGTCCTGCACCAGGTATGACTCGCTAGGAGTACTGCCCCCCAAGGCATAGGCCTCATCGGCGATCTTGACGTGCAGCGCATCCCGGTCCGGGTCGGCATACACCGCCACAGACTCGATCCCAGCATCGGTGCAGGCCCGCGCGATGCGGACGGCGATCTCGCCTCGGTTGGCAATGAGGACCTTGCTGATCGGCATAGCGGTCACCCTAGTACGGCCGCTGTGCGCTGGCACGGCTCTGCGCGTCCGCGGGGAGCGATCGGGGCTACTGTCGCGAGGTGAGGTCGGGGCTACTGTCGCGAGGTGAGGTCGGTGTGGCAGCGCAGCTCCAGTTCGGCGAGTTCTTCCAGCGACTTGTCGATGTCCGCGCGGCGTCGCTCCAAGTTGCCCCGCCGCTCACCAATCTGTGACAGCAGATAGCGCAACTGGCCAACCTCACCCGGCTGCTCGTCATACATGTCGATGATGGTGCCGATTTCTTCCAACGGGAATCCGAGGCGGCGGCCGCGCAGGATCAACGCCAAACGGGTGCGGTCGCGGCGGTGGTAGAGACGAGTGTTGCCGCCGGCCCCGACGCGCTCGGGGGAGAGCAGACCGAGATGCTCATAGTGGCGCAGCGCCCGATGAGTGACGTCAAAGTCTTCAGCCACCTCGGCGATGGTCCACGTCCCGTGGCTTGTCATGGCATCGATCATCGTTTACGTTTACGTAAACGTCAAGTAGCGGTGTAGGCCGCAGAGAGGTCGGCCACCGATGTTCGAACTCAGTCCGGATCATGAAGACTTCCGCGCGCTCGTTCGCGATTTCGCTGCGGAGCAGATTGAGCCGCATGTCGCCGACTGGGACCAGCGCGCGTATTTCCCCACGGAACTTGTCCCGGCGATGGGGGAGTTGGGGCTGTTCGGTGTGAATGCACCCGAAGAATTCGGCGGCGCGGGACTGGAAGAAGGTGGTTTCACCTACTTGTGTGTCGCCATCGAGGAGCTCGGCAGAGTCGACCAATCGATCGGCATCACGCTGTCCGCGGGGGTGGGCCTGGGGATCAACCCGATCCTGACCTACGGCACCCAGGAGCAGAAGGAGCAGTGGCTGCCCGATCTCATCGCAGGTCGCGCTCTTGCCGGCTTCGGGCTGACGGAGCCAGAGGCGGGCTCGGATGCCGCCGCGACGCAAACCCGCGCGTCGTTATCCGATGGTCAGTGGACAATCAACGGATCGAAGGCGTTCATCACCAACTCGGGGACCGACATCACCTCGCTCGTCACTGTCACCGCAAAAACTGGAATGGTCGCCAAAGGCAAGCCCGAGATCAGCGCCATCCTGGTGCCCAGCAACACCCCTGGATTCGTTGTTGAGCCGCCCTATCGCAAACTGGGCTGGCACATCAGCGACACTCATGGGCTCACCTTTGAGGGTGCACAGGTGCCCGAGGCCAACCTGCTCGGCGGTCGAGGGCAGGGATTCAAGCAGTTCCTGAAGACCCTGGACGATGGCCGGATTGCGATTTCGGCGCTCGCGCTCGGGTGCGCCCAGCGGATGCTGGAGGAAGCCACGGCATACAGCAAACACCGGGTCGCCTTTGGCAGGCCGATTGGGGCCAACCAGGGAGTCTCGTTCCAGGTGGCCGACCTGGCCGTGATGGTCGAGTCGGCGCGGTTGCTGACCTATCGGGCGGCCTGGCTGAAAGACGAGAGCGAGGCCGGACGCCGCAGCCTCGCCGAGGTCAAACAGGCTGCTGCCATTGCGAAGCTGCATTCGACTGAAGCCGCAATGGACGCAACCCGGATCGCCACGCAAATCTTTGGGGGTAATGGCTTCATGGAGGAGTATCCAGTCGCGCGGTTCTATCGCGACGCCAAGATCCTCGAGATCGGTGAAGGAACCTCAGAGGTGCAGCGCATGTTAATTGCTCGCGGACTCGGATTGCCCGCATGAGCGAGTCCCGGTCTCACGATCCGCGCGTCGAAGACCTGCGGGAGCGGCTTGGTGAGGCATACCGCGCCTCGGCCGAGCCCAGTGACAAGGGCCGCGACAAACTGCAGGTCCAGGGCAAGTTGGCCGTCCGGGAGCGGATCGATCTGCTCATCGATGCCGGCACCTTTGTTGAGGACGGCCGGTATGCCAACGCCATTGCCGAGGGCTTGCCCGCCGACGGTGTGGTCACCGGTCGCGGCGAAGTCGATGGCCGAGCAGCCATCGTCGTGGCCAACGACCCAACCGTCAAAGCAGGGTCGTGGGGGGCACGGACGGTGGAAAAGATGATCCGCGCCACCGAAATGGCGCTGCGCGAGGAATTGCCTATCGTCTGGTTTGTCGACTCGGCGGGGGCTCGGATCACCGACCAAGTGCAACTCTTTCCGGGGCGACGCGGGGCAGGCCGGATCTTTCACAACCAGGTTGCACTGTCGGGCAAGGTGGCGCAGATCTGCTGCTTGTTCGGGCCGTCGGCCGCGGGTGGCGCCTACATCCCGAGTTTCACCGACCTCATCATCATGGTCGAGGGCAACGCCTCGATGTACTTGGGCAGCCCTCGGATGGCCGAGATGGTGGTGGGCGAGAAGGTCTCTTTGGAGGAAATGGGCGGAGCGCGCATGCACTGCACAGTCTCCGGGGTCGGGGATGTGCTGGCCAGTGACGACACTGAGGCGATCGAACTGGCCAAGATCTACTTCTCCTACATGCCGGACAGTTGGGCCGCCCCCACCCCGCACTATGCCTTCGAAGAGCCGGCGAACCCGCTGCTGCCAGAGACTGTGCCCGAGGCAGAGTCGGTGCCTTTTGACGTGCATGAGGTCATCGACGGACTTATCGACGAGGACAGCTTCTTTGAGATCAAGGAGTTGTTTGCCCCCGAACTGGTCATCGGTCTTGGGCGACTCGGTGGGGAAACAGTCGGCATCGTGGCCAACAACTCCGCTGTCAAGGGCGGGGTGCTCTTCACCGACTCGGCCGACAAGGCGGCCCGTTTCATCTGGCTCTGCGACGCCTACGGCATACCCCTGATCTATCTGGCCGACGTGCCAGGCTTCATGATCGGCTCCGAAGTCGAGCGCGGTGGGATCATCCGGCACGGTGCCAAAATGGTGAGTGCCGTCGCGGAGGCCACGGTGCCGCAGTTCTGCGTGGTGGTCCGCAAGGCCTACGGCGCTGGCCTGTATGCGATGGGCGGTCCGGGATTTGGGCCTGACGTGACCCTGGCTCTGCCCACGGCACGCATCGCGGTCATGGGACCCGAGGCGGCGGTCAACGCGGTGTATGCCGGCAAGATCGCGGAGATCGAGGACCTGGCTGAGCGTGAGCGCTTCGTCGCAGACAAGCGGGCCGAATATCTCGAGGATGTGGATCTGGAGCGGCTGGCTGCGGACCTGGTGATCGACGGCGTGCTGGAGGCCGACGTCTTGCGCGCAGAACTGTTGCACCGGTTGCGCTACGCCGCGCATCGCGAGCGTCACTTCTCCACCCGTCGACGCGGTATACCCCCGGTCTAGTGGCGGGGCACTAGCCCCGTAGATCGTGCCAGGTAACGCCGATCTGACGCAGCAACTCCCGTAGCATCGGCAGGCTCACCCCGACCACAGCGTGGTAGTCGCCTTCAATGCTTCGCACATACGGCCCGCCAAGCCCGTCGACAGTGAATCCGCCAGCGACGTGCAGCGGCTCGCCGGTGGCGACGTAGGCCTCGATCGCGGCGTCGTCGAGGTCGGCGAAGTGCACAGTGGTGGACGCGACATCGCCCAACTCTGCAGGGCTCTGTCGATCACGACGGTCGATCAACCAATGGCCGCTGTGCAGCACACCGGCGGATCCGCGCATAGCCCGCCAGCGAGCTCGTGCCTCCTCTGCCGTGCCGGGCTTGCCGTGAACCGCTCCATGGAACTCCAATACTGAGTCGCAGCCCAAGACAATGTCCGCGTCGTCCCCGTCGGTGAGTGCCGCGTTGACATCGAGACACTTGGCGCGCGCGAGCACCAAGGCAACCTCACGGGCAGAAAGTGGGCCGCCGCCTGCCTCGATGGCGGCAATCACGGCTTGTTCATCGACCGAAGACACGACGACGCGGGGGTGGACACCCGCGCGCTGCAGCGTCCGCAGTCGCCCCTCGGAAGCAGAAGCCAAAACCATCTCAGTCATTGCCACCAAACTAGCTGCCATCGCCAAGGACGTCACTGCCGGTGAGCCGCTCCCCGGTCGGCGAGATAGGGGGTCCGTGACTCGGCCACCACACCTCCCAGTTATTTCGATCTTGGAACTACCCCGCCCGCAGGCGTGATAGCGAACCCGTCTACTCTAAAGAGTGCATATAACTTGGCCCGTGTTCTCGGGTCAGTGAACGTCTACGCCACGGTGGCAAAGGAGAAAAGATGAGCATTCAGGAAGAACAGTCCGGCTCGCAGGCCGAGTCCGGAAAGGAAGCGAGTTGGACCGACCTCGG
>JBBSNC010000039.1:0-14855 GCA_038232855.1 Actinomycetales bacterium | reverse complement strand
ACGTCGAGTGCGGTATCGCAAGCAGCATCACCCCGGCCGCAGCGGGGCTGCCAAGGGTGGCACCGCGGTGAGCTTCGGTGACTACGGCATCCAGGCGCTGGAGCCGGCATACGTCACGAACCGGCAGATCGAGTCCGCTCGTATCGCCATGACCCGCTACATCAAGCGTGGCGGGAAGGTCTGGATCAACATCTATCCGGACCGCCCGCTGACCAAGAAGCCGGCTGAAACCCGAATGGGTTCCGGAAAGGGCTCACCTGAATGGTGGGTCGCCAACGTCAAGCCGGGCCGGGTTATGTTCGAACTGTCGGGTGTCTCAGAAGAGATTGCCCGCGAGGCCATGCGTCTGGCGATGCACAAGTTGCCGATGAAGTGCCGCTTCGTCGCACGTGAAGGTGGTGAATAGCTGATGGCAATTGGATCCAAGGACCTCACGCCGGAACAGCTACGCGGTTTGGAGAGCGACCCGCTGCGGGACGCTCTGACCGAGGCCAAGAAGGAACTGTTCAACCTGCGGTTCCAGTCGGCCACCGGCCAGTTGGAAAGTCATGGCCGGCTGCGCGCCGTGCGTCGTGACATCGCCCGCATCTACACGGAAATGCGCGAACGTGAACTCGGCATCGGCCGTGACGCCGCACCGGTCAGCAACGACACAGCAGCAGAAGCGACGAAGGAAGAGGTGAGTTGATGAGCGAGACCCCAGCAACGCAGGTGGGCGAGACCGCAGACGATGGCGCGGTAGAGAACACGGGTCAGGACGCCGCGCACCACACATCGACTCGCAACTACCGCAAGGTCCGTCAGGGCTATGTCGTCAGCGACAAGATGGACAAGACCGTCGTGGTCACCGTTGAAGACCGCGTGAAGCACGCGCTGTATGGCAAGGTGCTGCGCCGCAGCTCCAAGGTCAAGGCGCATGACGAGACCAACGACGCCGGCATCGGTGACCTGGTGCAGATCATGGAAACGCGCCCTATCTCGGCCACCAAGCGGTGGCGTGTGGTGCACATCCTCGAGCGCGCGAAGTAGATCCCACCATCCACAGCCTTATTCAACCGAGTTCGGCAAGGCTTGCCCGGCATCGCCGGGGGAGAACCAGCACGACGACAGGAGTTCGACAGTGATCCAGCAGGAGTCGCGACTGCGTGTCGCAGACAACACCGGCGCGAAGGAGATCTTGTGCATTCGTGTGCTCGGTGGCTCCGGCCGCCGGTACGCCAGCATTGGTGACACCATCGTAGGAACGGTGAAAGACGCCATTCCCGGTGGCAACGTGAAGAAGGGCGAGGTCGTCAAGGCCGTTATCGTCCGGACGCGCAAAGAGCGCCGTCGCAGCGATGGCAGTTACATCAAATTCGACGAGAACGCCGCGGTCATCCTCAAGAACGACGGGGATCCGCGCGGCACGCGCATTTTCGGCCCGGTGGGCCGCGAACTGCGCGACAAGCGCTTTATGCGCATCGTGTCGTTGGCGCCGGAGGTGATCTGAGATGGCGAAGCTCAAAATCAAGAAGAATGACCAGGTGCAGGTGATTTCGGGTCGCACCCAGGCAAACGGTGGCGACCGCGGAAAGCAGGGACGGGTCATCGCGGTGTATCCCGACACGAGCCGGGTGCTCGTCGAGGGCATCAACCGGGTCACCAAGCACACGAAGGCTGGTGGCGACCGCGGCGTGAACACCGGCGGCATTCAGGTGACCGAGGCACCGATCCACATCAGCAATGTGGCCGTGGTGGATCCGGAGTCCAAGAAGCCCAGCCGAGTCGGCGTGCGTGTCGACACCGTGACCGAAGATGGCAAGACCACCATGCAGCGTGTTCGGTATGCCGTGCGCTCGGGTAAGGATCTGTAATGACTGCTACGACAGAAACCACCGAAGGCGTCGAGACGACACAGACCACGGGCGCCGTGGGATCGCCGAGACTGCATACGCGGTATCGCGACGAGATCGTCCCGGCCCTGATCGAGGAATTCAGTTTCGCGAACCCGATGCAGGTGCCCGGTCTGGTCAAGATCACAGTCAACATGGGCGTCGGTGAAGCGGCCCGTGACAGCAAGTTGATCGAGGGCGCGATCCGCGACCTGGCCACGATCACCGGTCAGAAGCCGGCTGTGACCAAGGCCCGCAAGTCGATTGCGCAGTTCAAGTTGCGCGAGGGTATGCCGATTGGAGCCCATGTGACATTGCGCGGTGACCGGATGTGGGAGTTCTTGGACCGGCTGCTCTCGCTGGCGCTTCCCCGCATCCGTGACTTCCGCGGTCTATCACCCAAGCAGTTCGACGGCCGCGGCAACTACACGTTCGGCCTGACCGAGCAGTCGATGTTCCACGAGATCGACCAGGACAAGATTGACCGGGTGCGCGGTATGGACATCACGGTTGTCACCACCGCTACCACCGACGATGAGGGTCGCGCGTTGTTGCGCCGGCTCGGCTTCCCGTTCAAGGAGAACTGATCGTGGCCAAAACTGCACTGGTCAACAAGGCCAATCGCAAGCCCAAGTTCAAGGTGCGCGGTTACACGCGCTGCCAGCGGTGCGGACGTCCGCACTCGGTCTACCGCAAGTTTGGCCTGTGCCGGATCTGCTTGCGGGAGATGGCGCACGCAGGCGAACTGCCCGGCGTGACCAAATCCAGCTGGTAACCGTTTTTCATTCCTGACCACTTCGCAACAACATCGTAGGTCGGGCAGCCACCGGGCTGACCTGAAACCACGATGAGGAAGGGCGAGAAGCCCCATGACCATGACCGATCCTATTGCGGACATGCTGACCCGCATCCGCAACGCCAACTCGGCGCACAAGGACGGCGTTCGTATGCCGTTCTCCAAGCTGAAGTCGCACATCGCTGAGATCCTCCAGGCCGAGGGCTACATCGGCGGCTGGTCCGTCGAGGAGGCTCCCGTCGGCAAGACGTTGGCGATCGACCTGAAGTACGGCCCCGACCGCGAGCGTTCCATTGCCGGCCTTCGCCGTATCTCCAAACCTGGACTGCGTGTCTACGCGAAGTCCACCAATCTGCCTCGCGTCCTGGGCGGTCTGGGTGTGGCGATCATTTCCACCTCGACCGGCTTGTTGACCGACAAGCAGGCCAACCAGAAAGGCGTAGGTGGGGAAGTCCTCGCCTACGTCTGGTAGCGACAGAGAGGTAGAAGATGTCGCGTATTGGACGACTTCCGATCACCGTGCCAAGCGGGGTCGATGTGGCCATCGATGGTCAAGATGTCACGGTCAACGGACCCAAGGGTCAGTTGGCGCTGACGATGCGTGAGCCGATTGCGGCTGAGCGCGCCGACGACGGCACCATTGAGGTGACCCGTCCGAACGACGAGCGCGAATCGCGTTCGTTGCACGGTCTGACGCGGAGCCTGATCGCCAACATGATCGAGGGTGTGACCAACGGGTACACCAAAAACCTCGAAATCCACGGCACCGGTTATCGGGTGCTGGCCAGAGGTTCGGACCTCGAGTTCGCCCTCGGGTACAGCCACCCGGTGCCGATCAAGGCACCGGACGGCATCACCCTCACGGTGACCAATCCGACCCGACTCTCCGTGAGCGGGATCGACAAGCAACAGGTCGGCGAAGTGGCCGCCAACATCCGCAAGCTGCGTCGCCCAGACCCGTACAAGGGCAAGGGCGTGCGTTACGAAGGCGAGCGCATCCGCCGCAAGGTCGGAAAGGCTGGTAAGTAACTCATGGCAATGATCGTCAAGAGGGCCAAGGGCAAGAGCGCATCGCGCACCCGTCGCCATACTCGTCTGCGCAAGAAGATCACCGGCACGGCCGAAAGGCCTCGCCTGGTGGTGAACCGGTCGACCCGCCACGTCTTCGTGCAGTTGGTCGATGACACCAGTAGCCGCACCCTGGCCAGCGCCTCCACGATGGAAGCGGACCTGCGAGAGAGCGCTGAGGACAAGACCGCCAAAGCCACGCGGGTGGGTGAACTGCTCGCCGAGCGCGCCAAGGCTGTCGGCGTCGAGACAGTCGTTTTTGATCGCGGAGGCAACCGATATGCCGGTCGTGTCGCCGCCATCGCCGACGGCGCTCGCGAAGGTGGTTTGTCCCTGTGAACCCAACTGTGATCCTGACCCACACTGATCTGAAGAGGAACGTCTGATGGCTGCAGAGCAGCAAGGCCGCGGCAGCGCAAGCGGTGCTGCAGGCGGCAACACTCGCAACAGCAACGATGGTCGCGGCGGCGGTCGCGATGGCGGCGGCCGCGGAGGTCGCGACGGCGGACGCGGCGGTCGCGAAGACGACCGCAACCAATACTTAGAGCGGGTTGTCACGATCAACCGCGTCTCCAAGGTGGTCAAGGGAGGTCGACGGTTCAGTTTCACCGCACTCGTGGTGGTGGGCGATGGTGACGGCACGGTCGGCGTCGGCTACGGCAAGGCCAAAGAGGTGCCGGCCGCGATCTCTAAGGGTGTCGAGGAAGCCAAGAAGAACTTCTTCCGAGTACCCCGCATCGCCGGCACCATCCCGCACCCGGTGCAGGGGGAGGCGGCCGCTGGCGTCGTCATGCTGCGTCCGGCCAGCCCGGGTACCGGGGTCATCGCTGGTGGTCCGGTCCGCGCTGTCCTGGAGTGCGCTGGCATCCACGATGTCTTGAGCAAGTCGCTTGGGTCGAACAACGCCATCAATATCGTGCATGCCGTGGTGAAGGCGTTGCACGACCTGGAGCAGCCGGAGGCAGTTGCGGCACGCCGCGGCAAGGCCCTGGAAGATGTCGCCCCGGCGGCTATGCTCCGGGCTCGTGCAGAGGCAGGTGCCTGATGGTGCAACTGAAAGTGACGCAAACCAAGTCCAGCATCGGTGGAAAGCACATGCACCGGGAGACACTGCGCTCCCTGGGGCTCAAACGCATCGGTGACACTGTTGTCAAGGAGGACCGTCCCGAATTCCGCGGGATGGTCCGTGCGGTCGCCCATTTGGTGGCTGTCGAGGAGGTTGACTGACCATGGCTAAGACCACAGCCAGCGATGGCGGCGCGCGCAGCGCCACCACGCTGAAGGTGCACCATCTGCGCCCGGCACCTGGCGCCAAGACGGCAAAGACCCGGGTGGGTCGCGGTGAGGCCAGCAAGGGTAAGAGCGCCGGTCGCGGCACCAAGGGCACCAAAGCGCGTTACCAGGTGCCGGCCGCCTTTGAGGGTGGCCAGACGCCGATGCACATGCGTCTGCCCAAGCTACGCGGCTTCACCAACCCGTTCAAGACCACATACCAGGTGGTCAATCTTGCTCAGCTGAGCACGCTTTTCCCGGACGGAGGGGAGGTCACCGTGGCCGATCTCGTCGCCAAGGGTGCGGTGCGCAAGGATCAGCCTGTGAAGATTCTCGGCAACGGTGACATCACCGTCGCGCTGCAGATCACCGCAGACAAGTGCTCCGCCTCGGCCAAGGAGAAGATCGAAGCAGCCGGAGGCACAGTAACCACGCAGGGCTGAGCGCCATACTGACCTGAGTCCGCGCCCTGATCCACGGACTGGACCACACCACAGCAATACTCAGGAGGATGGAAAGTCGTGCTCTCCGCATTTGTGCGGGCGTTCAAGACGCCTGATCTTCGCAAGAAGATCTTGTTCACGCTCGCCATCATGGCGCTGTTCCGCCTGGGTTCACACATCCCAGCACCCGGGATCGACTACAGCCTGGTCCAGCAGTGTCAGGATGCCGCGAGCGCCTCGCAGAACTCGATCCTCGGCTTCGCCAACCTGTTCAGTGGTGGCGCGCTGCTGCAACTGTCGGTCTTCGCGCTGGGCATCATGCCCTACATCACGGCAGCGATCATCACTCAGTTGCTCACGGTTGTCATCCCTCGCTTCGAGGCATTGAAGAAAGAGGGGCAGGCCGGGCAGACGAAGATGACGCAGTACACGCGCTATCTGACGATCGGCCTGGCGGTGCTGCAGTCGTCCACGCTGGTGACCTTCGCGCGCAGCCCAGAGAACCTGTTTGGTGCTCAGTGCACCAGCGTCATGCCGGATGAGTCGTGGACCGTCATCGTGATGATGGTGCTGACCATGACGGCCGGGACGTCCCTGATCATGTGGCTCGGCGAATTGATCACCGAGAAGGGCATTGGCAACGGAATGTCGCTGCTGATCTTCACGGCGATCGCGGCCGGTTTCCCCGGTTCGTTGCTGGCGATCCAACAGCGGTCGTGGGCCACGTTTGCGTTCGTGATGGCGCTGGGTCTGGTCGTCATCACCCTGGTGGTCTTCGTGGAGCAGTGCCAACGCCGCATCCCGGTGCAATACGCGAAGCGGATGATCGGGCGGCGTCAGTATGGCGGCACCTCGACATACATCCCGCTGAAACTGAACATGGCGAACGTCATCCCGATCATCTTCGCCAGCTCGATCTTGACATTGCCGACGCTGGTGGCTCAGTTCAACCGCAGTAGCACCGGTGTCTCTCCCGGGTGGGTGGTCTGGATCGAGAACAACCTGGGCGTGGCCACCAGCGGTTCTTCGTGGGTCTACATGGTGACCTACTCCGCACTCATCATCTTCTTCACGTTCTTCTACGTCTCGGTGACCTTCAACCCGGTCGATGTGGCGGACAACATGAAAAAATACGGCGGCTTCATCCCAGGCATCCGGGCTGGCCGTCCGACAGCGGAGTACCTCGAGTTCGTGATCTCGCGAATCACGACCGTTGGCGCAATTTACCTTGCGGCACTAGCCTTGCTGCCGTTGATCGCGTTCAACACGCTGGCCGTCTCCCAAGACTTCCCGTTTGGTGGCGCCTCAATCTTGATCGTGGTCGGTGTCGGCCTGCAGACCGTGAAGCAGATCGAGTCCCAACTCCAGCAGCACGACTACGAAGGGTTCCTCCGCTGATGCGACTCCTCATTCTTGGCGCTCCCGGTGCTGGCAAAGGCACTCAAGCTGTCCACGTTGCCGAGCACTACGAGATCCCCGCGATCTCCACCGGTGACATTTTCCGCAAGAACATCTCCGAAGAAACCGAGTTGGGGTTGCAGGTCAAATCGATCCTGGCTTCGGGTGGATTCGTCACCGACGAGATCACCAACGAGATCGTGCGGGATCGGCTCGCCGAGACCGACGCGTCCGCCGGATTTTTGCTCGATGGGTATCCGCGCACACCGGGTCAGGTCGAAGCACTCGATGAGATATTGAGCGACCAGGGAACCAGCCTCGATGCGGTGATCGAGCTCACCGTCGACACCGATGAGGTCGTGCAGCGACTCTTGCAGCGAGCCCAAGACCAGGGTCGAGCCGATGACACCGAAGAGGTCATACGCGAGCGGATGAGCCTGTATGCCGAAGAGACCGCTCCGTTGTCTGCGATCTTCAGCAGCAGGGGACTCTTGGTCCAGGTCGATGGCATGGGGAACGTCGATGACGTGACCGAGCGGGTGCTCGCTGCCCTTGAGGCCGCGGTCCAGGTCAGCTCCGAAGACAGCGACTGATCTCCCTTCTCTCGTGTCTTTTGTGCGCCGACCGAAAATAGAGGCCAAGACTCCGGCTCAGATTGAGTGGATGCGCGCCGCCGGTGAGGTGGTTGCGCACACCCTCGAGTTGGCCGGCGGGCTCGCCACGGCCGGCGCTCGGACTGGCGACATCGATAAGCAGGCCGAACGAGCCATTCGCGCAGCTGGCGCGACTCCGTCTTTCAAGGGCTACCACGGGTTCCCTGGCTCGCTGTGCATCAGCGTCAACGACGAAGTGGTGCACGGCATACCAGGGGATCGTGTCCTGGCAGATGGGGATCTCGTTTCGATCGACTGCGGAGCCATTGTTGAGGGCTGGCACGGCGACGCCGCGGTGAGCCTCATTGTGGGTGGCGCCGATGGTCCTGCAGCACGGGCCGAGGACATCGCCGTGCTGGAAGATACCGAAGCGGCCCTCTGGGCCGGTATCCACGCACTCGTGGCGGGGCAGCGGTTGTATGCCGTAGGAGAAGCCGTCGAGGAATCTATCCGTGCCGGCGAGCAGCGCCGTTCCGCAGCTGGTCAGTCGTTGACCTACGGCATCGTCGAAGACTTCGTCGGCCACGGCATCGGCACCTCGATGCACATGGACCCGCAGGTGCCGAACTATGCGGTGCAGGGCAGGGGACCGCGCGTGCCCGTCGGGACCACCATCGCGATCGAGCCCATGGTGACCCTCGGCACGATCGAAACCCGTACATTGGCTGATGACTGGACCGTGATTACGACCGACGGCTCGCGTGCCGCGCACTGGGAACACACCGTCGCAGTGACCGAGGGTGGAGTTCGAGTGCTCACCGCGCTGGACGGTGGCGATTCGCGTCCTGCTCGTGCACTGACGTAGACTGGTCCGTCGGCCCTACGAGGGCCTCTTTTGTGTGCAATCAGCAGTCAACAAATGGAGGACAGAACAGCCTATGGCGAAGAAGGACGGCGTCATTGAGATCGAGGGCACGGTAGTCGAGTCCCTCCCGAACGCAAACTTCCGGGTGGAGTTGAGCAACGGTCATATCGTGCTTGCTCACATCTCCGGCAAGATGCGTCAGCACTACATCCGGATCCTTCCTGAGGACCGTGTCGTGGTGGAACTCAGCCCGTACGACCTCACCCGTGGCCGGATCGTCTTCCGCTACCGCTGAGCACACAGAGCGCAACAGTACGACTCCTATCCAACCCCAGATCGAAAGATGGCATCGAGGCTATGAAGGTCCAGCCGAGCGTCAAGAAGATCTGCGACAAGTGCAAGGTGATCCGCCGTAATGGGCGAGTCATGGTGATCTGCGAAAACCTGCGCCATAAGCAGCGCCAGGGCTGAGCAGCACACCCAACGCACCTCGCGGCTTCCACCGCACGCACAACAGAATAAGCAGCACCCGACCCCCGATATGCGGGACGTCACCCTTGGCGCGGAGGCCAAGGACCGCCGGGCTCAGGCCCACCAGATGATGCGGATCGGTGTTGCACCAGACCTCCGATGAAGACAACAGGAGCACAACTCAATGGCACGACTCATTGGTGTCGACCTCCCGCGCGAAAAGCGCGTTGAAGTCGCCCTGACCTACATCTTCGGCGTGGGACGCACCCGCGCCGAGTCCACCCTCGCGGCCACGGGCATCGACCCGTCTATCCGTGTGAAGGACCTGACGGACGAGCAACTCGTTCAGCTGCGCGGCCACCTCGAGGAGCACTTCCGCCTCGAAGGTGACCTGCGGCGCGAGGTTGCCGCCGACATCCGCCGCAAGGTGGAGATCGGCAGTTATCAGGGCATCCGCCATCGCCGCGGATTGCCCGTGCACGGCCAGCGCACCAAGACCAACGCGCGCACCCGCAAGGGTCCCAAGCGGACCGTCGCCGGCAGGAAAAAGGCCGTCAAGTAACCCCTACTTGTTTAACCGTCAGGAGATTTCGTATGCCCCCCAAGAGCCGTAGCACGGCCGGCGCCCGCAAGGTGCGTCGCAAAGAGAAGAAGAACATTGCCTTCGGGCAAGCCCACATCAAGAGCACCTTCAGCAACACCATCGTCACCATCACCGACCCCACCGGCGCTGTGATCGCCTGGGCCTCCTCTGGCCAGGTCGGATTCAAGGGTTCGCGTAAGTCCACCCCATATGCCGCGCAGATGGCCGCCGAGGCAGCGGCCCGCCGAGCCATGGATCACGGCATGCGCAAGGTCGATGTGTTCGTCAAGGGCCCGGGCTCGGGTCGCGAGACCGCGATTCGATCGCTGACCGCCGCTGGCCTTGAGGTCGGAGCGATCAGCGATGTCACCCCGCAGGCGCATAACGGAGTGTGTCCGCCCAAGAAGCGTCGCGTCTGAGCGCCGGAAGGTAGAGGTAAGAAATCATGGCTCGTTACACCGGCCCTATCACCAAGAAGTCCCGTCGACTCAAGGTCGACCTCGTCGGCGGCGACAAGAACTTCGATCTGCGCCCCTTCCCCCCGGGTCAGCACGGTCGTCGCCGGACCCAGGAAAAGGAATATCTCACCCAGTTGCAGGAGAAGCAGAAGGCTCGCTTCACCTACGGCGTGATGGAGAAGCAGTTCCGTCGCTACTACGAAGAGGCGGCACGTCGTCCCGGCAAGACCGGTGACAACCTGTTGACCATCCTGGAGTCGCGCCTCGACAACGTCATCTACCGCGCAGGCCTGGCTCGCACCCGTCGCGCCGCTCGCCAGTTGGTGACACACGGTCATTTCCACGTCAACGGCGTCCGCGTCGATGTGCCCTCCTACCGGGTGCACACCTACGACATCATCGAGGTTCGCCCCAAGTCGGTCGAGAAGTTGCCGATCGAGTTGGCCCGGCAGACCTTCGGTGACCGGCCAATTCCGGCCTGGATGAAGGTCGTGCCCGGCACCCTGCAGATCCTGATCCACCAGGTGCCGACCCGTGACCAGATCGACACGATCTTGACTGAACAGCTGATCGTGGAGTTGTACTCCAAGAACTGATCCACACCGCACTGTGCGGGTATGCCATGCGTCCGCCCCCGGTGGGCGGATGGCATACCCGCAGTGTGGCCAGCGGTGCGAATACCGAGTCGAACTGCTGCTACCGACCATCAGGGTCGGCCATGACCGGGCGTCAAATAGCGGATGCCCGTGGAAAGGAAAAACTACTGTGCTGATTGCTCAGCGTCCTGCCCTGTCCGAGGAGGTCGTCTCCGAGGCTCGCTCCCGCTTCACCATTGAGCCCCTGGAGCCCGGCTTCGGCTACACCCTCGGCAACTCCCTGCGCCGCACCTTGCTCTCGAGCATCCCAGGCGCATCCCTGACCAGCATCCGGATTGACGGCGTGTTGCACGAATTTTCGACGATCCCTGGGGTCAAAGAAGACGTCACCGAGATCATCCTCAACCTCAAGAGTCTGGTTGTCTCATCCGAGTTCGACGAGCCCGTCGTGATGTACCTGCGCAAGCAGGGCGCTGGCGCCGTGACCGCAGCCGACATCGCGCCTCCGGCCGGCGTCGAGGTGCACAACCCGGACTTGCACATCGCCACGTTGAACGATTCGGGCAAGGTCGAGATGGAGCTGACCGTCGAGCGCGGTCGCGGCTACGTCTCAGCCCAGCTGAACAAGTCCATCGAGCAGGAGATCGGCCGCATCCCCGTCGACTCGATTTACTCCCCAGTGCTGGCCGTTACCTATAAGGTCGAGGCAACACGGGTGGAGCAGCGCACTGACTTCGACCGTTTGGTGCTCGATGTCGAGACCAAGCATTCGATGGCACCGCGTGACGCCATGGCTTCGGCTGGTCGCACCCTGGTGGAATTGTTCGGGTTGGCTCGCGAGCTGAACGTCGAGGCCGAGGGCATCGAGATCGGCCCATCGGCCGGAGACGCTGCGTTGGCTTCGGACCTTGCGCTGCCGATCGAGGACTTGGACCTGACGGTCCGCTCCTACAACTGCCTCAAGCGTGAAGGCATCCACACCGTGGGTGAGTTGGTGAGCCGCAGCGAAGCGGACCTGCTCGACATCCGCAACTTCGGCGCAAAGTCGATCGATGAGGTGAAGGACAAGTTGGGCGAGATGAGTCTGTCGCTGAAGGACAGCCCTCCCGGCTTCGACCCGGCCACCGCTGACTACTCCGAAGACGACACATTAGACGACGAGGGCGACGCCGGTTTCGCTGAAGACGAGCAGTACTGATTTTTCGCTGAAGGAGAGACAGCATGCCTACCCCCACAAAGGGCCCACGCCTCGGTGGCGGTCCGGCGCACGAGCGCCTGATCCTCGCCAACTTGGCTACCGCCCTGTTTGAGCACGACCGCATCACCACCACTGAAGCCAAGGCCAGGCGGATGCGTCCGATGGCCGAGCGCTTGGTCACGTTTGCCAAGCGTGGTGATCTTCACTCGCGCCGTCGCGTGATGACCACGATCGGCAACAAGAGCGTGGTACACCGGTTGTTCACTGAGATTGCTCCAGACATGGCAGAGCGACCTGGTGGCTACACGCGTATCACCAAGATTGCTCCGCGCAAGGGCGACAATGCCCCGATGGCGGTCATCGAGTTGGTCCGCGAGCCCATCGCCAAGAAGAAGGTCGTCGAGCAGGCCGAAGGGGCGACTAAGCGCTCGGCCCGCGATCGCGATGCCGCCAAGGACGAAGCGGTGGCGACGTCACCGGCCGAAGCCGACGCAACCCAGGTCGAGATCGAGCAGGCCGACTCGGCCCATGAGGCGGGCGCTGAGGTGGCAGCTCCGGCCGAGACGGTCGAGATCAACGAGGTTGTGACCGAGGACTCCACCGAGGCCGCGAACACCAAGGCCCACGACGCGACTGCGGACGAGGCAGTTGGCGAAACTGCTGCAGACGCGCGGCCTAACGCTAACGCATCCGACTCGGCTGCATCAACGGCCGACGGCTCTGCCCCTGAGGGTTTCACCGTCAAGGGCAACGAGAACTCCATGAAGTACCACGTCGAGGGCTCGCAGTGGTATGACCAGACCGAGGCCGAGGTCTGGTTCCGCAGCGCGGATGCAGCCCAGGCCGCGGGATTTGATCCTGCTGGTGGCACCGATGCTCAGCAGAGCGACGAGGGCTGACCTCTCGTCGTCCTCAGTAACTCCACGGAGCCGCCTCACCCCTAGGGGTTGAGGCGGCTCCGTTGCGCTTCGCTTCGCCTGCGCAACGGTTGCGGCCGAGACGCAGGAGGGGGACTGCCTTAGGGTGGGATACTGTGCCCGATTCCTCACCCACGCTTCGTCTGCGTATGGATGTGGCCTACGACGGCACACACTTTGCCGGGTGGGCCACTCAGCCGGAACAACGCACCGTTCAGGAAACGGTAGAACGTGCGTGGGCCACCATCCTGCGTGCTGATCCACCCACATTGACGGTAGGGGGCCGTACCGATGCGGGGGTCCACGCCCGCGGCTCGGTCGCGCACCTCGACGTGCCCCGCGATCGGTGGGTCGCCCTGCCGGCGCATACCCCGCGCAGACCGGAACTGTCAGCGTTGGCTCGCCTCGCTGGAGTATTGCCGCAGGACATTGTGGTGCGTTCTGTGCGGGTCGCGCCGCCGGGTTTCGACGCACGCTTCTCGGCGCTCCATCGCCGTTACACCTATCGGATCTGTGACCAGCCGGCTTCGGCTGACCCGCTGCGTCGCTTCGACACCGTGCGCTTGGGGCAGGCTCTCGATGTCACGGCGATGAACGAGGCCTCTGCCAGCCTGTTGGGCTTGCATGATTTCGCTGCCTTCTGCCGCAAGCGTGAAGGGGCCACCACTATCCGGACGCTGCAGCATTTTTCTTGGGAGCGGAAGCCTGACGGCACAGTGGTCGCCAGGCTGATCGCCGATGCCTTCTGCCACAGTATGGTGCGTGCCCTCGTCGGCGTCGTCGTCCCAGTCGGCACCGGTCGGGAACGGCATACCTGGCCCGTGGCAGTTCGGGAGGGGCGGCAACGGCATCCGGCCGTAAGGGTGATGCCAGCGCACGGCCTCTGCCTCGAGGAGATCGTCTATCCACCAGATGATGAGGTGGCGACGCGCGCCAGGCAGGCTCGGGCTCGCCGAGACTTGGCCATGGAGCACGTCAGTGGCGAAACGCCCCATTGATGATGGGGCGTCCTAGCGGGAGCTTGTCCGGCTGAACTGCCGAATGCATAGCGGCACGAAGATGGCCAACAGCAGGCCCACCCCAATGAACACGGTGATGACCGGATGTTGGATGCCGAAGGTATCCCTGACCATGCCGTCCTGCGTGTTGCCGAAGAGGTCACGGGCGGCCTGGACGAGCGCCGACACCGGGTTCCAGTTGGCAAAGATCTCCAGCGGCCTCGGCAGGCTCTCTGCGGGCACGAACGCGTTGGAAATGAACGTGATCGGAAACAGGATCATGAACGACGCATTGTTGATGGTTTCCGGAGTGCGCACCACCATGCCAAGCAGGGCCATCACCCAACTGAAGGCATAGGAGAAGAGCAACAGTAGGCCCACGCCAGCCAAGAACGAAGGCACACCGTTGGTGAAGCGCCAGCCGACGACGAACCCGGTCAGAATCATGATGACCATTGAGATGGAGTTGAGCGCCAGGTCGGAGTTCGTCCGGCCGATAAGGACGGCGGAGGGATTCATCGGCAAGGTGCGGAACCGGTCGATGAGGCCCTCTTTGAGGTCCTGGGCCATCGCCGCCCCAGAGAACGTGGACCCGAAGACGACCGTCTGGGCAAAGATGCCGGCCATCAAGAAGTTCGTGTAGTTCGAACCTTCGATCTGGATGATCCCGCCGTAGACCTGGCTGAACAGAATGACGAACATGATGGGTTGCAGCACGGCAAAGATAAGCATGTCCGGGGAGCGCTTGATCTTGCTCAGGTTGCGCCACGTCACGGTCCACCCGTCAGCGAGCCAGGTGGCGAAAGCGCCGGTCACTTCGGGGGTGTAGGGCTCTTCGGTTATTTCACGCGATGAAGTTGCGGTGCTCATGCGGAGACCTCCCGGTCCTGGGTGCTCTCGTCGGTCTCGTCGGCTTCTTCTGCACGGTGTCCGGTCAGGGTGAGGAAGACATCGTCGAGCGTTGGTCGTCGCATGCCCGCGTCGTGAACATCGACATGCTGTTGATCAAGGTCGGCGAGGACGCGTTGCAGGGCCATCGGGCCCTCTTCGACGGTCACATCGAGTTGCCGAGCGTCGTCGCTCACGTTGGGATCACCCGTGCCGTGCTTTGCGAGTATCTGGCGCGCAGCGGCGCTGTCATCGTCGCGCACCAAGGAGATGACCACCCGATGCCCGCCCACCTGCGCCTTGAGCTCATCTGAGGTGCCGGAGGCGATGACCTGGCCGGCATCGATGACCGAAATGTGGTCGGCCAGGTAGTCGGCCTCTTCCAGGTATTGAGTGGTCAAGAGGACCGTGGTGCCGCCCTTCACGAGGTCATTGATGGT
>JBBSNC010000038.1:0-15047 GCA_038232855.1 Actinomycetales bacterium | reverse complement strand
GGGTACTTCTTGCGCCCGGGTGATGCGAACCAGCCGATTCGATTTGTGGTCGAGACTCTGCGCGACGGTCGCTCATTCTCCGCACGACGGGTGTATGCCGTGCAGGAGGGGCGAATCTTGTTGTCGATGATTACCTCCTTCCAGGAGGAAGCCACCGGGCTCGATCACCAGGACGTCATGCCCACCGTGACAGCGCCGGATGATTTGCGCTCAGACGCCGACTATCTGTCGGGCATCGACCACCCTGCAGCCCGGCACATCCGCGACCGTCGCGCGGTAGAGATCAAGCACGTTGAAGGCCCGCTCTATGTGAGTTCGACGGACAGTACCACCGAGCAGCACGTTTGGTTACGGGTGCCTCGCGACCTGCCCGATAACCCGCTGTTGCACGCCGCCGTGCTGGCGTATTGCTCGGACTACACAATGTTGGAGCCGATCATGCGCAAGCACGGGATCGCCTGGGGTGACCCGCGGCTGCGGCCGGCGAGTCTGGATCATGCGATGTGGTTTCACCGCACCCCCCGGGTCAATGACTGGATTCTCCTTCAGCAGCGCTCACCCTCGGCCCAGAATGGTCGCGGATTGGGCACCGGCGAGATGTTTAGCCGCTCCGGGATGCTGTTGGCGACGGTCGCTCAAGAAGCGATGGTGCGAATCAAAGAGTAGAGCCCTCAGGGGTCCTTGACCTCGGCAACCAGCTCTTCAACGAGTTCGAAAGCGCCCGATTCGTGGGCATTGGCCATGCCGAAGTACACGGCTTGAGTACCGATCTCAGCGAGCGCCCCGAGTTTGTCGGCGGCGTGCGCGACCGTCATGGTGGGCTCGCCGAGCGCGTCCTCGCCACCGTCACGAGAGAGCGCGATGCGAGTGATCACCGTGCGTTGGATCTCATCGGGGTCTCGTCCGAGCTTCTCGCAGTGGCCATCGAGCACATCGTATTTCGCCTTCACACCCTCCGGGCCGAAGTCGAAGATGTTGCACGCGTCGGCATACTGAGCCACCATCCGCAGCGTCTTCTTCTCCCCGCTGCCACCGACCATGATCGGCAGGTGGGGCTTGCTGAGCGGCAGCGGCGAGTTGAGCGGGCGGGCCAACTGATAGTGCATGCCGTGGTAAGCCGTTTCGTCACCGGAGCGCATCTGGTGCGCAATCTGCAGCGTCTCCTCGAGGCGTTCGAATCGTTCTTTCAGGGACGGGTAGGGCACGCCCAAGCCAAGGTGCTCCTCCTCGTTCCAGGCCGCACCGATCCCCAGCCACGCTCGGCCCTCGCTGAGCACGTCGAGCGTAGTTGCCGTCTTGAGCAACACGCCTGGATGGCGATAGGTCACGCCAGTCACTAGTGTGCCCAGCTGCAGGGTCTTGGTCTGGGCGGCGACAAACGCGAGCGCCGTGTAACCCTCCAGCATCTCCAACTCCGGCGGCCCCACCATCTCGATCTGGAAGAAGTGGTCCATCAGCCACAGACTCGACATACCAGCGGCTTCGGCGTCTTTGGCAATCTGCGCCAATGTTGGACCAATCGAGGCTGGCGCGTCGGGCCAAGAGAAGTACGGAACCTGCAGACCGAGTTTCATCCTTCTGCTCCAATCATTGTCACTTCGTGAAAGTCAAGGCCGTCGATCCCAACAAAAGTCGCCGGCTTTCCGGGTGAAGACAGGTATAGCGGCAGACATGGCCGTCGCGCGATCAATCCGTCAAAGGAGCGGGTCGAAACTCGAGTCCGCGGCCTGAAGGCGCGCCTGACGAACCGCCCGTTCAATGTCCGTGATCTCAGCATGTGGACCAACCGACTGTTCCGCCAAGGTGATAGTGGTGATCCATGGCTCAACCGTGGGACCTTGGGTCACTGCGACCGAGATCGATGACCACCAACGTATCCAGCACGCCCCTCGTCACCTGATTGTTCATAGTCGCGGATCCAAGACTTCGTCAGTCTCAGCACGCATCTTCTCCCTGTCTATTTCCGGCAGGTGGCGCCAGCGAGCTGTGAGCTGCTCCGCACTCAGCGGTTTGCGCGGCAACGGCACGACGGCGGCGACCCGGCTCGCCGTCTTTGGTCACGGTGAGGGACTCCCCGCCGGAGACGCGAGCTAAAACCTGGCCGCCATGGTTGCGGAGGTCCCGAATGCTAACGGTGCTCATGGACACGAACGTATCAGCGGTGAGAGTTGTTTCGGCCGACAGCCCTTCGGCCTCGATCGCCTGGACGGAAACCGAGTTTCATGGGGTCATTTGACGGCATCCGCGACCGTGGCGACTCGCGTGGCATGCAACAACACCGGGAGCGACGATGCCCTCACCAATCGAGGTCCACGTCCTGATCGGCTGGGTCCAGCTGCGCGTCACCACTCTGGCCGACCCGGCGCGCAGCTCGAGGGTGACCCGAAGGAAGCGCAAGATCGCGAGCAGCGGATTGAGACTGGGTCCACAGTGGGCTGGTCTCGGCGGACATACATCCACCTCCAGCAGAGAGTTGTCCGCTCGCAACTCACGAGAACGAACAAACGCTCAAGAAGCGAGGCTCGGATTACGCGCATTGACAACCGGATCAGGAACGGCTCCGACCGATGAGATACCCGAGCGCCAAACCTACGCCGGCAGCAGCCAGAGGTATGCGGTAGCGGCTCAGCAGCAGGGGCCCTAGTGCCTCACCAAGATCGATCGCGTCGTCACCGCTCGCCCTGACGCGTTGACTAGACGCCGGCGGCGGTGCCGTCGCGTCACAAGGAGGGCCCGCATCAGAGAGCTGGTAGGACTCCCCTTGCTCAGCCTCCATGGTAGCCCGATCAGGTTCCGTTGGTCCGTCCGCGTCTCCGCTGAGGTGATCCTCGACGCAGTCCACGAACTGTTGCAGCAGCTTGTCGGAGACGTCCTGCATCACACCGCGGCCGAACTGGGCCGGCTTGCCGGTGATTGACAAGTCCGTGCTGACGTCGACTCGGGTGCCTGACCCATCCGGGCTCAGTGCCAGGTCGACGCTTGCTCCCGCGGTGCCATTACCCCGTTTGTCCTTTCCGCGCGCTTCGATCACCGCGGTGCGAGCCGTGTCGTCGCGGGAGACGAACTGTCCCGAGCCCGAATACACCATGGCGATGGGCCCCAGTTTGACCTTGACCGTGCCGGAGAAGTCGTCGTCAGTGGCTTCGGTCACGGTCGCTCCGGGGAAGCACGAGCCAACTTGGTGCAGGTCAGTCAGCAGCGCCCAGGTACGTTCAGGGTCGGCCGGGACGGTGAAGGAGTGGACGAGCTCCACAGACTCAGCCTCCTGCCGCAGCGACGACAGCCCGCCTGGTCAGCACGCCGGCCAGATGCTTGCGGTAGTCCGCGTCACCATTCAGGTCTGAGGGAGGGTTGGTGCCCTCCCCGACCGCCGCACATACCTCGCGCAACGCCTCGGTGGTCGCCTCCTTGCCGATCAATGCCTGCTCAAGGCTTTCGGCTCGCAGCGGGGTCGAGCCCATGTTGGTGAGCGCGACCTTGGCTTCGGCAATGGTGCCGCCCTCGGCACGCACAGTTGCGGCTGCGGCCACGATCGACCATTGGTGGGAGACGCGGACGAACTTGGTGTAGGCGCTCCCCCATCCAGTGTGCTTCGGGATCCGGATGGCGGTCAGCAGTTCGCCCTCGCCAACCGCTGTCTCGAAGAGGTCCAGGAAGAAGTCGCCGGCCGCGACAGACCGCTCCGAGCCATCGGCACCGGTGATCACCAAGTCGGCCTCGAGCGCCAGGATCGGCGCCCCGACGTCGCCTGCAGGGTCGGCGTGGACCAGGGCCCCGCCGACCGTGCCGCGATGCCGGATCTGTGGATCAGCCACCTGAGCAACGGCCTTGCTCAGCAGCCCGGCGTGTTCGCTCACCAGGTCGCTGGCCAGCACGTCGGCGTATGTCGTCATCGCGCCGATACGCACGAAGTCGCCTTCGTCGGTGACACCGGTCAATTCGGCAATCTTCCCAAGGTCTATCACCATCTCGGGCGCATTGAGGCGCATCCGCAAGATGGGCATCAAAGACTGGCCGCCAGCCATGACCTTGGCGTCGTCACCGTGCTCAGCCAGCAGGACGAGCGCCTCCGCGACCGAAGAGGGCGCAGCGTACTCAAACTGTGCGGGGATCACTGGCCTGCTCCGTTCTGCTCATTGCTCATATCCGCTCCGCCAGAACCGACATCGGCGCTCGGATCGTCTTGATTGGGGGCATCGGCATCGAAGTGCGGCATGGCATCAGCCGTCGTCGCTTCCTCTGCCCCAGCCTGGCCATCCTGGATCGCCCGCCAGACCCGCTCCGGGGTGCACGGCATACGGATGTCGCTCACTCCGAACTGCCGGATGGCATCCAACACCGCATTGACGACCGCCGGGGTCGAGGCGATCGTCGCCGCTTCGCCGACCCCCTTCACGCCGAGATCGTTGCTCAGCGCCGGCGTGACGGTGCGATCGGTGACGTAGTTGATGGTGTCGGCGCTGGTCGGCAGCGTGTAGTCCACGAAGGACCCGGAGACCAGGGTGCCGTTGTCGTCATACACCGCCTCCTCCCACAAGGCCTGACTGATGCCCTGCACGAGCCCGCCGTGGATCTGGCCTTCGACGATCAGCGGGTTCACCACGTTGCCGATGTCGTCGACGCAAACGTAGGAGCGCATGGTGGCCTGCCCGGTCTCGGTGTCGATCTCCATCGCACACAGGTGAGTGCCGTGCGGGAAGGAGAAGTTGACCGGGTCGAAGGTGGCCTCGGCGTCCAGGCTGGGCTCCATGCCCTCGGGCAGATCGTGCGCGGCGAACGCAGCAAACGCCAGGGCGCTCAAGCCGATGCCCTGATCTGTGCCCTTGACGTTAAAGTTGCCGTGCTCGAACTCGATGTCGTCGACGCTGGCCTCCAACATGTGGGCCGCTAGAGGACGGGCCTTTTCGATGACCTTGTCGGCGGCTTTGACGACGGCCTGACCACCGACGACGAGCGAGCGCGAGCCGTAGGTGTCCATCCCCTTGTGGCTGACCTGGGTGTCGCCGTGCAGGACCTCCACGTCCTCAAAAGGGACGCCCAGACGGTCCGCGACGATCTGGCTCCACGCCGTCTCGTGGCCCTGTCCGTGCGGCGAAACACCCGTGATGACCTCGACCTTGCCGGTGGGCAGGACTCGGACGTCGGCGTGCTCCCAGCCGCCGGCGGCGTAGTTCAGCGCGCCGAGGACTCGGGATGGCGCAAGGCCGCACATCTCGGTGAAGGTGGAGATGCCAATGCCCAATTGGACTGGGTCACCTGCGTCGCGTCGCTGCTTCTGCTCGGCGCGTAAGGCTTCATAGTCGAAGAGCTCCACTGCGCGGTCGGTCGCGGCCTCGTAATTGCCGGAGTCGTATTGCAGTCCCGCGATGGTGTCGAACGGAAACTCGTCGTGGGCGATCCAGTTCTTCTTGCGCAGTTCGAGGGGATCCATACCGAGCTCGTCGGCGAGGTCACCCATGATCCGTTCGATGGCGAAGGTGGCCTCGGGTCGCCCGGCGCCGCGGTAGGCGTCGGTCCAGGTCTTGTTCGTGAAGACCGTGGTGCAACTAAACCGGTAGGCGGCGAACTTGTAGATCGAGTTGAACATGAACGCACCGAGAATCGGCACACCCGGGCCGACCAGGCCCGTGTAGGCACCCAGGTCAGCGAGCAGTTCGACCTTGAGGCCCTTCACCGTGCCGTCCTTGGTGGCGGACAGGGTGAGCTTCTGCCACTGGTCGCGGCCGTGGTGGCCAGAGAGCAGGGATTCGCTGCGGGTTTCGGTCCACTTGCACGGCTTGCCGGTATGCCGTGCCGCCAGGAAGGTGATGATCTCCTCTGGGGTGACCTGCAGTTTCCCGCCGAAGCCGCCGCCGACGTCCGGGGCGATGACCCGGATCTTGGACTCAGGCACGCCGAGCGTCAACGCCAGCATCACCCGCAGGATGTGCGGCACCTGCGTCGAGGACCACATGGTGAACTGTTCAGCGGTGGGATCGACCACGGTCGAGCGAGGCTCCATGAAGGCGGGGATGAGGCGCTGCTGGCGGTACTCGCGTTCGATCAGCACCTCGGCGTCGCGGATCGTGTCTTCAACGTCTTCGCCGGTGCCAGCCTCCTTGGAGTCAAAGACCCAGGTGGCGCTGACGTTGGTGCCGAGGTCTGGGTGGGCCAGCACCTCATCAGCCGCAGCCTTCTTGAGGTCCAAGGCTGCGGGCAGGTCCTCGTAGTCGACGTCGACAAGCTCGGCGGCGTCTCGTGCGGCGGCGTTAGTGCGGGCGACAACGACCGCGACGATCTCACCGGCGAAGGCCACCCGGTCCACGGCGATGGCCGGGTGGTCGGGGGCCTTCTGGTCTTCAGTGATCGGCCAGGCGGTGGGGAGCCCGCCTTGGATGTCCTTGACGTCCTCGCCGGTCAGCACTGCGATCACGTTTTCGGAGGCCTTGGCATCCGTTGTGTTGATGGCGGTGATCTTCGCGTGCGCGAACGGACTGCGCACCATACTCAGATGGAGCATCCCGGTCAGTTGGATGTTGTCGGTGAACTTCGTGCGCCCGGTGATCAGTCGCTGATCTTCCTTGCGGCGTCGTGCCTTGCCGATCTCCATCTCGGGGGCGGCGGTTTCTTGCTCGGTCATAGTCATGACTGCGAACCTCCACTGGCCGCCTGCTGCACGGCCTTGACGATGTTTTGATAGCCGGTGCACCGGCAGAGATTGCCCTCCATACCCTGGCGAATCTCGTCCTCGCTGGGGTCAGGGTTCTCATTCAACAGGTCGGTGGCCTGCATGATCATGCCCGGAGTGCAATATCCGCACTGCAAGGCGTGACATTCATGGAACGCCCGTTGGACGGGCGAGAGTTCGCCGCCCTGAGCGATGCCCTCAATGGTGATGACCTCGTGCCCATCGGCCTGGACGGCCAACATGTTGCACGACTTCACGCTCCTGCCGTCCAGATGGACGGTGCAGGCACCGCAGTTGCTGGTATCGCAGCCGACAACCGTGCCGGTCTTACCCAGTTGCTCTCTGAGGTAGTGGACCAGCAGGGTGCGTGGCTCGACGTCGTCGGTGCTGGACACCCCATCGACGTTGACGGTGATGCGGGTCATTGATCCTCCAAGAACTCAGCAGGGATGAAGACACTCTGTTATTGATCATGACGTCAGCCACCTCACACCGCAACGGCTGCTGGCTGTGCGTTTGCTGGGATTGTTTGTTTTGAGACACGGAACCCATCCACTGAGTCGCTTCTTTGTCAGCCCCCTTCGCGGGTATCGGTGGCTGGCGACGCTTTGACGACGAAGGTGCAACGCCGCTGCGACGCCCGCTGTTCTCTACTGCTCCTATCCACCTCCCGCGACCGCGTGGAGACAGACCAAGGAGAAGCCGATGGCCAGCAAGAAGTCCGCGGGCGAACAAGCCCACAATGGCGAAGAAGGACCGCAGTCCTCATCCAAGCCTGATGTCCGCACCGGCCTGATCAGTGGCCTGACCTTCACCGACAAGCCAGTGCAATACCTGGCAGTCAACGGGCGGGCGATGCTCGAAGGAGACATTTGCCTCGGGACGGTTGACGAACTTGATCGCGACCTAGCACTGTCCCAGGCCAGCGACGATGTGGTCGCTCTGGGTGTGGGAATCACGGGCGCGCAGTATCGATGGCCCAACGCGCTGATGCCCTACGACATCGACAGTTCACTGCCCAATCAGAGTCGGGTTACCGATGCTGTGGCGCATTGGGAGGCCAACACCAACATGCGCTTCGTGCGCCGTACCTCGGCCAATGCCTCGCAATACCCCAACTACGTCCACGTCTTCGACGACGGAGCCTGCTGGTCCAGGCTTGGGATGAGGGGTGGCAAGCAGGAACTCAGCCTCGGCAGCGGCTGCTCGAAGGGCAATATGATTCACGAACTGGGCCATTCGTGGGGTCTGTGGCATGAGCAGAGCCGAGAAGACCGCGATGCCTGGGTCCGGATCAACTGGGCGAATATCAAGGCCGGTATGGAGAGCCAGTTCAATCAGCACATCTCCGACGGAGATGATCTAGGCGGGTATGACTACGGCTCGATCATGCACTACCCAGCCGGCGCGTTCTCTAAGAACGATCAGCCGACGATCGTGCAGTTGCGAAGTGGTCCCACGATCGGGCAGCGCAGCGCGCTCAGCGCCGGCGACATCGCCGCGGTACACGCGATGTACCGGACCACCCACTACAACGTGGGCATATCCATGGTCTTTGCCACCCCGCACAGCAAGAACGCCTGGGCCTACCTGTCCGGAAGCGGCTGGCGAAAGGTCGAAGGCACGAGCACGGACGGCGTCACGAACACCTTCGCCGTGCTGGCAGCGGCCCGCGCCAACGGCCGCAAGGTGCACGCGACCTTCGACGGCTCGACCATCACTGCGGCATACGGAGCGTGAGCCACCGTAAGCCTTCACCACCGATCCCGAACACGACAATCCAATCCGAACACCCCAGCAACACTCATTCAAGGAGAGCATCATGGTAAGCACCACCATCAACAGCACCTACTCCACCCCGAGCAGCAAGAACGCTTGGGCCTGGCCCGCATCGGAGGCCGGGTGGCGCCGAGTCAAGGGCACTAGCACCGATGGCGTCACCAACACCTTCCTGCTCCTTGCTTTGGCCCGAGCCAACAGCAAAACGGCAAACGTCACCGTGGACGCGTCCAACGAGATCACCGCTGTCTACCTGTGAGGCGCGGGAAACCAACTGAGGAGATGAGATGACTACCACTGTGACGATTACCGTCGAGGACTCCGCCAACACGGCGGGTGCTCAGACATCGGTCGCCGAGGCAACTGCAGCATCGGCCGACGCAACGGGGACTGCCCCGACGATGACCCCAGAAACCGCGTCGAGCAACGCGGAGGTCTCCGCAGATGAAGCGGGTTCCGGTCCACCACCCGAAGCCCTGGTTGACGGTTTCGCTGACGCAGCAGATGCCGACAGTGCGGGCCTGGCCCCAGATCTGGACTTGGCAGACGTGCCGTCCGACGACGAGACCGACGACGACTCAGGATTGGCCCCGAGCGACGATCCAACCTGAGTGACAGTCTGTCAACCGCATCTGCCCCCGCCTGTGTCAAGGTGGGGGCAGGCGCGTCTGACGACGTGGATGCAGGTCAGGAAGGGGTATGCCGTGCCGATGGTTGAGTGTTGTTGCGCACTGGCAGAGGGATCTGCCGGTCCCGTCGTGGGGACGCTGCGCGTGCAGGTCGTCGACGCCAGTCGAACCGATGTGACGTCTCCAGTGCTCGCCTCCTGGGTCCGGCCACGGATTGAGATGTCGGCGAGCGCTGAGTTGACATGCTCGTTGGAGGTGCCGGAGCCTTCGGAGGACGCAGAGTATGCGGTGCAGGCCCACCTTGATCGTGCCGGCACCGGCGAAACCTCCGTTGGCGACTATCGGACCATGGAGCATTTCCCGGTGTCACGGGCAATGCTCCATGGTGAGTGCCCGGTTGAAGTCCGGCTGCGCTTGGTCTCCTCATAGAGCGTTCGCTGGGGTCAACCCCACATATGGCGCGCTTGCCGATTCGCGGATGGAGCGCTCGACATACTCGACCGCTCGGCCAGGCGTCAAACCCAACTCGTGCAGCATCCGACGTTCGTAGTCCTGGACTGCGCAGAGGGCCAGCGCCGGGTTGCCCTCTGCGATGAACACCTGGGCCAGCAGCATGTGCGCGCTCTCGCGATAAGGCTCAGCCTCGATGACCAACCGGCAGGCTGTCTCGGCGTCGTGGAATCGGGTTTGGTCGATCCGGTCATGGGCGAGGTACTCCAAGGCCCGAGCACACGTCAGTGCCAAGTCTTTGCGCAGCGACGCCAGCCAGCAATCGTCCCACGTGGGCAACAGCTCCCGCGGCGCCACGTCAGAGATGTTCATGCGGGCTACCGACATACGTCCATCGAGGACGCCTCGAGCGCGCCGAAGCAGGCACCCCGCGTCGATATCGACCGACTCCGAGATCGAGACTCGGTGACCTGTGCTGTTGAGCAGGGTAGGAGCGGCCTGGCGAACGCGGTAGAGCGCGTCACGCAGTCGGGTGAGCCCAGTTGCCGTCGGCAGATCCGGCCACAGATCCGCGACAATTCGGCGACGATTCACTGGACCGTCGTGGACGGCCACATAGGCAACGAGGCGTTGCGCGGGACCTGACAGATCGAACACCCGACCGGCGACGGTCACTTCGAACTCGTCGATCAGGGCGACCGAGGCCATTGGCGTGGGTTGCGACATGGTTCCTCCGTCCAGGGCATGACTGTCTTGAGGCTAGGGAACACCTCAGGAGCCAAGTGATACGCCTGCCCGTCGACAGAAGGCGCGAGGCCGAGGCGTCTGGCTCGAATCAATGGGTTTCATGATGGTGGATCGGGCCCTCAGTGCGAGTGAGACGTTCGCCCACCCCGCCCCAGCGGGCCGCGACAATCTCCGCCGCGATGCTGACGGCGGTTTCCTCCGGAGTGCGTGCCCCGAGGTCGAGACCGATGGGGCTGGAGAGCCGATCGAGGTGCGCCTCGTCCACCCCAGCCTCGCGCAGGCGGGTCAAACGATCCTCGTGTGTGCGGCGCGACCCCATCGCTCCGATGTAGGCCACGCTCGGACCGGATAAGGCCAATTCCAGCACCGGGACGTCGAACTTCGGGTCGTGCGTCAGCACACAGATCACGGTCCGCTCATCGATCCGGGCGGCATCCAGTTCGGCCTGCAGATATCGGTGCGGCCACTGCACGACGACCTCGTCGGCGGAGGCGAACCGGGCAGCTGTGGCAAAGACGGGTCGGGCATCACAGACCGTCACGTGGTAGCCGAGGAATGACCCGACCGTGGCCACTGCCGCCGCGAAGTCGATCGCGCCAAACACCAGCATGCGGGGTTTGGGCGCATGACCGGCCACGAACACCCGCATCCCCAGACCTCGCCGTTCACCATCCGGCCCGTACTCCAAGGTCGCCGTGCGCCCAGCAGCCAACAGTCCACGGGCATCGTCGGCGACCGCATCATCGGCTCGCGCGGAGCCGACGGAACCCTGCGTCGAAGCCGATCCACCATCTTCCGGTCGTACAACGAGCCGGCGACCCACCCACGCCAGCTCCGGATGCTCAATCACAGTTGCCGTCGCCACCGGTTGACCCGCCGCAATATCCGCGGCCACCGACCCCATCTCGGCAAAAGACTCGGGTGCGACACGCTCCACGAACACGTCCAGGATGCCGCCACAGGTCAGGCCAACGGCATACGCGTCATCGTCGCTCACGCCATACCTCTGCAACACCGACACCCCATCGGCAAGCACCTGCTGACCCAGCTCGTACACCGCGCCCTCAACACAGCCACCCGACACGGAACCCACCACCGTGCCATCGGGCCCGACCAACATCGACGCACCAGCCGGGCGAGGCGCGGAACGCCAGGTGTCCACAACCGTCGCGACCGCCACCGGCTGCCCGGCCTGCCACCACGCCAGCAACTGCGGCAACACCTCACGCACGGCCCACCACCTCCAACACTTCGCCGAATGCTGCCAACGAATGACCGGCTACGAAATGATCGACATGCGGCAACGCCGCGACGATGCCCGACTGCACCGGCGCATAGCCCGTTCGCCCTCGGTGCGGGTTCACCCAGACAACCCGATGCGCCACCGACGCCAACCGCCGCATCTGCTCCCCCAACAACTCCGGCTCAGCCCGCTCCCACCCGTCACTGAACACGACCACCACCGATTGCCGCGCCATGCCTCGCCGACCCCACCGATCCATGAACGCGCCCAGGACTTCACCCAACCGGGTGCCACCGGACCAGTCCGCGACCTGCATGCCGGCCGCAGTCAGCGCTTGATCCGGGTCCTGGAGTCGCAGCGCACGTGTCACATGCGTCAACCGTGTGCCGATCGTGAAGACCTCGGTGCTGCGCGGTGCGGACTGCACCACGGTGTGCGCCAGACGCAGCAGGGCGTCGGCATACGCGTTCATCGACCCGCTGACGTCGATCAGCAGCACGACGCGCCGCGGCCGTATGTCGTGTTTGCGGTGGGCGATCACGCCGGGCTCGCCCATCCGGCGCAGTTGCGAGCGCAGTGTGGCTCGGCCGTCGATCTGCCCTCGCCGTGAGCGGGTATGCCGCCTGGTCGCCCGCACCGGCGAGTGCGGGCGCAATGTTGAGAACAGGTGCCGCAACATGGCCCGCTCGCTCGCGGCGAGCCCAGCAATATCCCGGCGTGCCAAGACCTCACGCGTTGACGCCAGCGCCGGCACCATCTCGTCCGCGCCTGGCTCCCCCTCGCTATCCGTTGGGTCTTGTAAACTGGCTTGCAGCACGCTCGGCCGCGGCGACTCAGAGCGAGTGATCGTGTGCATCTCGGTGCCGGAAAACCACTGACTGAAGACCTGGTCATAGGCCCCAAGGTCCGCCGGAGAAGCGGTCATGGTGGCCCGACCCGCCCAATAGAGACCCGCGCGATCACCCACACCTACCGCGCCGGCAGCGCGCAGAAAGGTCCGCTCCCGGTCGGCGGTGACGGCCACGCCAGCAGCTCGCAACGCGCGCGCGAAGCCAATCAGAAACTGCTCGGGGGTCCAGGTCATCGGGCCAGCATTCGATCCAAGGCCAACCGCACCCGCTCAGTGTCTTCGCGGTACTTCACCGCGCTGCCGACCGTTGCGGCGGCGACCTCGGGGTCCAGCGAACTCTTGCCCAGGGCATGCACCGCCCTCACCCAATCCAACGTCTCGGCCACCCCGGGCGGCTTGATGAGCTCGCCCTCACCGCGCAGTTGCTGCACCAACGTCACCACCTGTTCGGCTAGTTCGCTGGCCACCTCGGGCAGCCGGGTGTGCACGATCTGCAGTTCTCGCTCCAAGCCCGGGTGGTCGATCCAGTGATACAGGCAGCGCCGTTTCAGGGCATCGTGCACTTCCCGGGTGCGATTCGAGGTCAGCACCACCAGCGGCGGTGAGTCGGCCGCGATCGTGCCGACCTCGGGGATGGTGACCGCCCAGGTCGACAGAATCTCCAGCAGGAAGGCCTCGAACTCATCATCTGCCCGGTCGATCTCATCGATCAGCAGCACAGATTCCGGCTGTTGCAACGCCCTGAGCAGCGGACGGGCCAGCAGGAAGCGAGCGTCATACAACTCCGCTTCCAGCACATCGGCCTCGCGCTCTCCCCGTCCGTCGGCCAAGGCCTCAATCGTGCGCAGGTGCAGGATCTGCCGCGGGAAGTCCCAGTCATAGAGCGCCTGAGCGGCATCGATACCCTCATAGCACTGCAGCCGAATCACCGGTCGTTTGAGCGCCTCCGCGAGCGCCTCGGCCAGTGCGGTTTTGCCGGTGCCAGGCTCCCCTTCCAGCAACACCGGCCGCCCCAGCGCAAGTGCGAGGTAGGTGATCGTAGCCAGACCCTCATCGGCCAGATATCCGGTGCCAGCCAATGCCTGCGCCACTGACGTCGGGCTCGCGAGCGGATGCATCGTTAGAGCATCGCCCACCGGGTCAGGATTCGGAAAAGCGGGGGTCGCCTGTCACTCAGTCGTTGCGGTCCAGCAGGTATGCCGAAAGGTCACCGGGGGCATCGAGGTCCCGTCCCACCGCGAGATCGTCACAGGCAATCAGGGCTGCTTCCTGTTGCCGCAGGTACGGACCCGCCCCCCGGTCGCCATGTGCCGTATTCAGCACGCCTTGCCAATGTGCCTGACCGATTAACACAGGGTGCCCCGCCACCCCTTCGTATGCCGCCCGTGCCAGAGTCTGCGCCAACGCGGTGGTGGCCCGGCCCTGCTGCAACACCCTGGCGACCACCTCGGCTCCCACGTCGGGCAGATCCACCAGGTGGATCAACGTGGCCTGCGGGCATCGCTTCCCGCGGGCAGCCAGCGAGGCCAGCCCGGTGTGCAATGACTCACTCATGCCACCGGCCCAGGTGGCGCACTCGACCGTCACAACTCGATTGCCCCAGGATTGTTGAGCGGCCACCAGCCTGCCACGGGCCGCCTCAGCCTCGGCGCCCAGCACCAGCAACACATCCGAGCAGCCGCCAGCGAGCAGCGTGTCGATCGCCAACTCGGTCAACGTCTTTCCCTGGACCTCGACCAGCGCCTTCGTTTTCCCCATCCTGCTCCCCTGCCCCGCGGCAAGCAGGAGGCCAGTCACGGGATGGGCGGTCGGCACGCGGATCTGCTCAGGCACACGCCCATCGTGGCTGACGAAGTGCAACCAACCGCAATCCAGGCACATGAACACCCATGCCTACTACCCCTGACTCAATCCGAAGCACGGCCTGCTGTCCCGTCAGGCATGCTAGGCGGATGAGTATCAAGGTCAGCCCATCCGAACTCGGGGAAAGGATCGCGCAACGCCCCTACGCCTACCTGCTGAGTCCTGGTCGCGAGCGCCCACACGTGGTTCAGGTGGTCCCATCGTTGGCCGATGGGGTCTTGTATGTCGACACGCCCGGCCGCTCAGCGGTGACGCTAGCGGAGTCGAATCCGAGCGTGACCCTGGTCTATCCGCCACCATCCGCGGACGGCTACTCCCTCATCGTGGACGGTACCGCGCACGCCCATGGTGACGACCTGTACATCGCAGTGGACCACGCGGTGCTGCACCGTCGGGCTACTGAGAACTCGGAGCCCTCGGCCACGGGGTGTGGTGCTGATTGCCACCCCGTCGACATCGGCTGATCGACCATAGCCAGCCCTTCACATCCGTCACGGAGACGAGCGCCATCCGCAGGCGCGAAGCGCTGTCCAAGGGCGGGCCGCATACGACACTCAGTCCACTATGGGGTTATGGATGGCAGGTCGTGAGCCTGACCCGAGTTACGACTGGCGGTCAGAGTTAACGGCCTGACTCGGCTTACGACTGGCGGCCTTGGCCTGCCAATGCGTTGATCTGTCGACTCAGCGACCTGCCGTCCACACCGCGATCCTCGGCAACAGCCGTGACCCAATAGGGGCCTTGCTCCAGCACCTTGAGTGTCCTGTCCGACTCTGCGCCGACTCGCCCCTGTTCACTACAATCGAGGAGGCACTACAT
>JBBSNC010000037.1:0-15208 GCA_038232855.1 Actinomycetales bacterium | reverse complement strand
GCGTTCTCGACGTGCCGCTGCACGCGCAGCGACAGCGTCTCCACACCTTGAGCGATGAGGAAGGCGTTGAACGGGGATGCGGCCGGGCCGAGGTCGCGCAACAACTGCACGCGGGCTTTCAGGATGTAGGCCAGATTCGCGCCGAGTGGGCAGCCGACACCGAGGTCACGGGCGTAGACCAGGCCGTTATAGCTCGGGTCCGGGGTGTTGAAGTTCGCAAAGCGCTCCGGGCTCTGGGCGAAGTCGAAGTTGCCGCTGTCGACGATGACACCGGCAATGGAGGTGCCGTGGCCACCGATGTACTTGGTGGCGGAGTGCACCACGATGTCCGCACCGTGCTCGATCGGCCGACAGAGGTATGGCGTGGCGACCGTGTTGTCGACGATCAGCGGCACACCGACCTCGTGGGCCACCTCGGCGATCGGCGCGATGTCGAAGACGTCCGAACTGGGGTTGGAGATGGTTTCGCCGAAGAACGCCTTGGTGCGATCGTTGCTTGCGGCCTTCCACTGGGCGGGGTCCGCGGGGTCTTCCACGAAGGTGACCTCGACGCCCAGTTTGGGCAAGGTGTGCGCAAAGAGGTTCTGGGTGCCGCCATACAGGCTCGGTGAAGCCACGATGTGGTCGCCCGCTTCGGCGACGTTCAGGACGCTGAGGGTCACGGCCGACTGGCCGGAAGCAACGAGGAGGGCGCCGACGCCGCCCTCCAGGTCGGCGATCCGGTTTTCGACCACCTCGTTCGTGGGGTTGCCGATGCGGGTGTAGATCGGGCCGAGTTCACTGAGGGCAAACCGGTTGGCAGCCTGATCGGCGTTGTCGAAGACGAACGATGTGGTCTGGTAGATCGGCAACGCGCGCGCGCCTGTGGTCGGGTCGGCGCTTTGGCCGGCGTGAATCTGGCGAGTGGCAAAAGACCAAGACATGGAGACTCCAAAGATGAGGTGACGTGGTGCAGCCTGCCTGTGGAGGCGCGGTGCTGCGGGGAGGGACTACGAGTGCTCACGCGCTCGCCGGGGCGCTGAACAGCGGCTGGTGCAGTCGCTGTTCAACTGCAACACATTCGGCGAGTCACGGCGTCTCCTGGGTGAGGTCGGCAGGGTGCTGCATATGTGTAACACCACCGCAGAACCGAAGTCAATTCGGCATAGGTCCCTAGACGGAGGCCACAACCGCAGAAGGTTCGGCCATATGCGTCTATGCTCGCAGATGAAGCCGATTACCACGAGAGCGCAGGGCCGCCTTTCAGCGTATCGAGGTCATACCGGTTCATACCGCTGTCGTGAATCGTCCAGAGCGCCCCGCCGATCACGACCGTGCGTTCGGCGGCCGCGCTGTACGAGTCTTTGTCCGGAGACGTCGGCAGGCGCGGCCCTTCGCGCAGGGCGGACCCCTCGATGGTCGCGGTCACGACGCCGCCGAAGTTGCCGGTGGGAGAGGGCTCCTCCACGGCCGCGCAGTCCTCATCGTCGGCGCATTCCAACGTTTCCATCTCTGTGTAGATCTCGGCGGGGAGGAAGAAGTGACCAGTCTGCGCCCATGCGGTGAAGGCGCGGTGGTCGTACTCGACCGGTGAATACCCACCGGGCCAGGTGAGTTGATCGACGCGTTCGGGATTGCGCAGGTCGCTGATATCGAACAGGGATGCTTGTAGACCGCTCTCCCGACCCGTTTCCGGATCGGCGTCCTGCCCGACACCCAGCAGATACTCGTCGTTGATCGGATGCAGGTATGCCGAGTAGCCGGGGATCTTCAACTCACCTGTGACTTCGGGGTCAGTTGGATCCGAGGTGTCCACCAAATAGAGCGGATCGCTCTGCCGGAAGGTCACAATCGCAGCCACATCAGCGCTGAGGTAGCGCACCGACTTGATCTGCTCGGTCTTGCCCAGGCCACCCACGGAGCCGGTGACCGGAAGAGCGTCGCCGTCCTGCGCAAGCATGAAGAGCGTGGACTCACTCGCTGTCTCACCCCGCCGCCAAGTCGGCTCGCTCGTGGTCGCCACTCGGATCACGCCGTCCGCTTCACTCAGCGCGAACTGATTGATCACTGTGCCGGCGACCTGTCCGGAGGCGACATAGGTGGTGGCGTCGGGATCGGAGATGTCGAAGGAGTGCAACGACGTGCTGATGGTCTCGCTAGGCTCGATGTCGCTGCCGAAGGGCATGGCCCACCCACCCCATGGGCTCGTGGCGACAATGAGCCGATCCGTCGAGGCGTAGACCGTGTCACCACTGGCCACCAAGCCCACACTCGAGGTCGGTGCCGAGTGCTCCGCCCCTGCCTTGTCACTCTGGGCGATGTCGAAGGTCACCACCGACACGGTGGACAGGCCGCTGAAGGCGCCCGGTCGAGAAATGTTGGAGCAGTCGGTCAGCTGTTCCACGCTGACGCGATTGCCATCGGCGTCGATAGCCTCGGCATGCGGCACCCAATCCTCGAGCGTCGATTCCTCGATGATCCTTCGATTGGCGTCTGTCGCCTTTCGCTCGGCCGACAACGAGCCGGACGTGGGATAGGTGAATCGCAGGCCGCTCGGAGCGCTTTCCATCACTATCCGTACCGAATCGCCAATCATCCGCGCCGATCGATAGGTGCCCTCCATCCGCGTCGATCCCAGCACGTGCGCAGCAGTCGGGTCGCTGATGTTGAGCCGAGTGACGGTGGTGCGGGTAGCCCCCCCGCCAGGCGTGGTCGACTCGGCCATGAAGTCATCGGAGCCACCCATTGAATCGAGCCAAGGACGCCAGAACGGTCGATCATCGACTGCCCCAGTGCTGATCACCACCAGGGTTTCGCCGTTGAGCAGCATTTCGCTCTGATAGGCGCCCGGAGCCAACTCATCGATGGCGAGGCTGGAGGTGGCCTCGCGGCGGTCTACGTCGACAATGTGCAGGCGGTTCTGCGCGATGGCGGCAATGATGTCGCCGTTTGTCTTGACCGTGTCTGCCTCATCGACGCCCTGCTCTTGATTGTTGGTGCCCGAGAAGCCCCCTGAATCACCGGATGAGGCTTGCGACTCGCTCGACCCGGCCGCCTCCAGGCCCCCACCTTCAGCGGCATCGGCGGCACCGAAGTCGTCCACCGCAAAGTCACCTTCGGGATAGTCCATGTCTCCTGCGAGTCCGTACGGCCCGACGAGGCCGACGGCGCCTTCGATGTAGTAGTCGAGGAGATCCTCACAGGAATTGAATCCGGCAATCGATACAGCTCCCATCTGCTGCGCGACCGTTGTCGTCCCCGACGTCGGGCGCGCAGTCGGGTCGGGAGCTGTCCCGGGATCTGCCGTACATCCAGCGGCGAGCAGTGGAATGGCGAGCAGGGCGGGCAGGTGTCGCATCGGGGGCTCCATTCAAGGTCAGCGGTGAATGAAGGTAGGACGCGATCAGTGGTGGCCAGGTTCCCAGAACCGTGCAACACGGATGCCCACTCCATCCACGCCCGGATGGAGTGGGCATTCCGGTTTAGGCCAGGGGGTGGTCTTCGCGGGATCGTCCCCGCACCATCGAACCGATCCCGATCAGCACCAGCAGGACCCCGGCGGCGACGACGATGGCGGGAGCGGCGATCGACCAGTCCACCGACAGGTCGTTCAGTTGTAGCGTCAAGATAAGGCTCGCTAATCCGAGGCACAGTGCTCCGAGCATCACGGTGACCCACGAGATCCCGGTGGGTCGGATCACTTCTCGCAAGGATGGACTCGCGGGCTCACGATCACTGCGTCGGTATGCGGTCGCGCCAGCTTCGCTGGATTCGCCGGGGACTGCTTCTTGTTCGCCGAGCACATCCGGGCGGTCACCGGACCACTTCAGCCTCTGCGTCTCGGAGGCCAGCGGTCTGGTGGGGTCATCGTTGTCCATGGAGTTCATGTCAGTTCCTTTCTTCGGTGGTCACGCGGACCTGGCCAAGACCGACCTGGACGTCCACTTCCACGTCGACCGGGCCGTCACCGACCACGGCTCGTATCTGAAGGCCAACTCCGTCGTCTTCGAAGTGGCCGTTGACGCCGATGGTCTCTGGGGGGCCACCATCGGCCTCGATGATGGCTTTCGACTGCCGCGATGCATCGTTCTGCGTGGCCTCGTCATCGAAGACGAACTCCCCCACTCCGATATCTGAATTGATCGCGATAGTGAGGTCTTCGGGCACCACGATGTGCACTTCGCCGGCTCCAAGATCCACCTGTGCCTGCTGCCCATTGATCGCGGTCGAGTCCAAATCGGTCAGGTCCAGGTCGACTTGGCCCGCGCCCCACTCCAGGGTTTCCAGGTCGCCTGCCGTCCGCGGCGTCCTGGCATCTTGGTCTCCGGGTCAGCGTCGTCCGGATCGCCTTGGTGCTGATGATCCCCGCCAGCGGGACCGGTCTCGTGGCTTATGTGTTCCTCTGGGGCTTCGTGCCAGAGGCGGCGACCGTGCCTGGCCAGATCCCGACAGACGCGGGGGTGCGAGGCCGCGGAGATCGTGCCGGCCCCGGTCAACCGCCAGCCGCGCCCAGTGCCAGGCGGCGTGCCGGGCTGATCATCGTGCTCGGACTGCTCGTCGTTGTGGGTGGCCTGGCGTTTGGTCAGGGAGCGCGAATAGATACCCGCTTCTGGCTTCCGCTGGTTTTGCTCAGCGTGGGGGCTGCCTTCGTGTGGTCACAGTTGGACACCAGTGCCCGTCGGTCTTGGATGCCTGATGATCCCACCCGACGCGGCTGGGCCGTTGCTCGAGTGATGGCCGGGATTGCCCTGGCCGTTGTCGGTCTGGTGCTGCTGGTGACCCGCGGTCGGGGCCTAGCCGAACTGTGGGATGTCGTCGTCGCAGTGCTCGTGGTGCTGTTGGGCGTCGGCTTCATCATGACTCCGTATGCGGCGCGCTTTTGGGCTGACCTTCGCAGTGAGCAGACAGCCAGGATCCGGGCCACGGAACGTGCCGACATCGCGGCCCACTTGCACGATTCGGTGCTGCAGACCCTTACCTTGATCCAGCGCCGCTCCGATGACCCCCAGGTCACCCGGCTAGCCCGTGGGCAGGAGCGTGAACTGCGGCAATGGCTGTTCGCGGGCCACGACGAGGTGGAGGCCACGTTGGCTTCGGCTGCGGCTGAGGTGTCGCACGAGGTGGAGGACCGACACGGCATACCGATCGATCTGGTCGTCGCTGGCAACTACCCCCTGCGGCCTAACACGTCGGCCTTGGTCGCGGCCCTGCGCGAGGCGCTGGTGAACGCCGCCACGCACGGGGGCGCGCCGATCTCGGCATACGTCGAGGTGGGGCAACGGCACATCGAAGCCTTCGTGCGTGACCGCGGCGCCGGGTTCGATCCGGACGCCGTGCCGGCGGATCGTCAAGGCGTGCGCGAATCGATCATCGGGCGAATGGAACGCTATGGCGGTTCAGCCCGCGTGCGCGCGCTGGACATGGGGACCGAAGTCCAGCTGTCTCTGCCGATCGAGCCACTGCCGATCGAATCGATGACCAGCGGTGCTGAACCACAAACGAGGGCCTCGGGCCCCAGTGAGGCGAACTCATGACATCTCCACGCACACCTACCCAGCAGCCCATCCGGCTGGTGCTGGTCGATGACCACCGCATCTTCCGGGCGGGGGTGCGAGCCGAGCTGCTGGACATCGACCCAACGCTTGACATCGTTGCCGAGGCTGGGACGGTCGATGCCGCGATCACAGCTATTAGGCAGACCCAGCCCGATGTAGTGCTCCTCGACGTTCACCTCCCGGGTGGCTCTGGAAACGGCGGGGCGGACGTGCTGCGGGGTTGCGCTGGTATGAAGACCGCAGCCGGAGCCCCGATTCGGTTCCTGGCGCTTTCGGTTTCTGATGCTGCCGAAGACGTGATCGCAGTCATCCGGGCGGGCGCTCGCGGGTACGTCACCAAATCCATTGCCGGCTCCGACCTGGCAACGGCAGTCACTCGCGTCAGCAGCGGCGATGCAGTGTTCAGCCCACGGCTGGCCGGTTTCGTCTTGGATGCCTTCGGAGCCACAGCCGGTGAGATTGCCGAGGTCGATGAAGAGCTGGATCGGCTCACTGCGCGCGAACGCGAGGTGATGCGGCTGATTGCTCGCGGGTATCAATACAAGGAAGTGGCCAAAGAACTCTTCATCTCAGTCAAAACCGTGGAGACTCACGTCTCATCGGTGCTGCGCAAACTGCAACTCTCTTCGCGGCACGAACTCACGGCTTGGGCGATGGATCGGCGTCTGCTGTAGGGGCCCACGTCACGGTCAACCCCTACGACCTCAACACTAGCGATATGCTCTCGATCCGACAGACGCAAACTTCTCGGAGGTTCTTTTGGCTACTTCAGGCATCTTCACGGCCCTGCTCGCAGGCATCGTCATCGGCGCGCTGGGACGACTGATCATTCCGGGTCGCCAGGCCATCGGATGGATCTTGACGTTCGTTGTCGGCTTGGCCGGTGCCTTCGTCGGCGGGTTCCTCGCCGAAGGCATGAACATGGATGTGTGGTGGCAGATCTTGATCATGCAAGTTGTCGTAGCGGTAATCCTCGTCCTGCTGGTCAACACGCTCGTGCGGGGTCAGGTCACGAAGCGGCGTTCGAACGCCACGTAGTCGCTAACGAAGCGCCGGAGGCGACACCCCGCCGACCCATGTCGGCGGTCCGTCCCGCAGTTCTGAGCGAGGTTAGAGGTTGATCATGTGCCCGGCGAGGCCGTGCACAGCTTCCTTGACCGACTCGCCCAGAGTGGGGTGGGCGAAGATGTTGCGCGCTACCTCGTCGGCTGTGAGATCCCAGCGTTGGGCGAGGTTCAGCACGGGTAGCAGTTCAGTGACGTCAGGACCGATCAGGTGGGCGCCGATGATCTCGTTGAATTCCGTGTCGGCAATGAGCTTCACGAAGCCCACGCCGTCGCCGAGGCCGGCCGCCTTGCCGTTCGCGCTGAAGGGGAACGTGGCGACCGTGACGTCATACCCCTTGTCTTTGGCCTGCTCTTCGGTGTAGCCCATCGAGGCCACCTGGGGGTGGCAGTAGGTGGCGCGGGGGATGAAGTCGTACTCGATCTCCATCGTCTCCGCGTCGGCGATGGTCTCAGCAGCAACGATGCCCATGGCCTCAGCGGTATGCGCCAGCATCAACTTCGCCGTGACGTCACCGATGGCGTAGACGCCGTCGACATTGGTGCGGCCCCGGCCGTCGATAGCTATGGCCCCACGGTCGGTCACCTCGACACCGATGTCGTCCAAGCCGAAGCCCTCGATCCTCGGCACGAACCCGATCGCCTGCATCACCTTGTCCGTCTCCAGCGTCTGCGAGTCGCCACCGTCGGCGGGGGAGACGGTGACCTTGACCTTGTCCCCGGTGTCGTCGATCGCTTCGACCTTGGTTGAGGTCATCAACTTCACGCCGAGCTTCTTGTAGTGCTTAGCCAGCTCTTTGGAGACTTCGAGGTCCTCCAGCGGCACGATCCGATCCAGGAACTCCACAATCGTGACGTCGACGCCGAAGTTGGCCAGGACATACGCAAACTCCACGCCGATAGCGCCTGATCCGGCGATCACGATGCTCTCGGGCAGTTCGTCAGTGAGGATCTGCTCCTCATACGTCACGACGCGCTCGGACAGCTCGGTGCCGGGGATCAACCGCGTGTAGGCGCCGGTGGCGATGATCAAGCTGTCGAAGGTGAGCTCGGCGGTGTCACCTTCGTTGAGGTCCACGCTCATCGAGGTCGGGCTGGTCAGGGTGCCCCAGCCGTCGACCTCGGTGATCTTGTTCTTCTTCATCAAGTAGTGAACGCCCTTGACGATGCCGGCCGACACCTGACGGCTGCGCTTGAAGGTCGGACCGTACGACATCGTCGCGTCGCCCTCGATGCCGAACTTCTTCTTGTCGTGTCGCAGTGTGTGCGCGAGTTCGGCGTTCTTCAGCAGCGCCTTGGACGGGATGCACCCGACGTAGAGGCATACCCCTCCCCAGTACTTCTTCTCGACTACGGCGACCGACTTGCCTAACTGGGAGGCGCGGATCGCCGCGACATACCCACCAGGTCCGGCGCCCAGAACGACAACGTCATAGTGATCAGCCATGGCGTCAGTATGCCGTGACTCGCCGGATCGTGCGATGGCCCCTCACGTCCTTGGCGGCACGAGGGCTGGGCGGCTCGAATGGCCGAGTCGTTCCGAGCGCGGCACGATAGAACGGATGTCAAGCCCTCACGGTCGCGTGGCCCAGGCGATGGAGGCCGTGCCGCGTGCCGATTATCTACCGCGCGGCCAGCGCCGCCATGCCGCGGCCGACGAGCCGCTACCGCTGGGGGACGGGTCGACGTGCTCGCAGCCGAGCACCGTGGCCCGGATGCTTTCGATGCTCGACCCGCACCCGGATCAACGCGTCCTCGACGTCGGGGCTGGGTCCGGATGGACGACGGCGTTGCTCGCCAACCTGGTCGAGCCGCGGGGTCGGGTCTTCGGTGTCGAGATCATCCCTCGACTCGTGCGCTCGGCAAACAAGCGGTTGGCCGCGTCCGGAGTGACTAACGGGGAGGTACACCGAGCCACCGAAGGGCAGCTCGGCCTGCCTCAGTTCGCACCGTTCGACCGCATTCTCGTCAGTGCCATGACCGCGAAGTTGCCTCAGGACCTGGTCGACCAACTGGCAGACGGCGGGCGGATGGTGATACCGGTCGATGGTCGTATGACGACGGTGCGCCGTACCGGCACAGCCATCGCCGAGCACAGCGAAGGTCATTACAGATTCGTACCCCTCCAGTAGGACTGACCGCCTGCATCCTTCCCGCCGAGCGGACCGCCGTCGGGCATTGACAGGCACCGGGCTCGGTTGGATGCTGAGTCATGGCGCTCTACCGATATCGCTGCGGCACACACGGTCAGCACGACACACGACGTCCGATCGGCACAGCCATGGACCGTGAGTCCTGCCCGGTGTGCGGTGAACCAAGCCCGAGGATCTTCTCCTCTCCCATGATCATGAGGACCCCTTCAGGGGTGGTTTCGGCGATGGATCGCGCAGAGAACTCAGGGGACCTGCCCGAGGTGGTGGGCTCCTTGCCCAGAGGGGCACGGGCGCGGACGTCGCGCCGAATCAATCCGGCCTGGGCTTCGCTTCCTCGACCGTAACGACAACAGAAAGTCGTCCTTGCCCGTGGCGTGGACACAGCAGAGAGGACGCATCGTGGCCAGTGTCGGACTGCTCTACGTGGGGGCGGTGCTGTTCCTCAACCGGGATGATGTTGCTGGGTTTCGTCGACGCGCGCTCAGTCATCCCGCTTAATCTCTTCGTGGGTCTGCTGCAGGTCGTGACCCCGACCTATCTGATCTTCACCGCCGCAGGCGACAGCGCCGTCATACTCAACGCCTCCGGCCTGTATCTCTTCGGTTTTACCTATCTTTACGTGGCGTTCAACCAATGGATGGGTCTCGATGGCACCGGCCTGGGGTACTTCTCGCTCTTCGTGGCCATCTGTGCGCTGGTCTACTCTTTCCTGAACTTTGTTGAGCTCGGCGACGCCGCATTCGGAGTGATCTGGCTGCACTGGGCACTGCTGTGGTCCCTGTTCTTCCTGCTACTCGGTAGGGGCCGCGAAGATCTCGGGCGCTTCACCGGAGCCGTGTGTGCCACCCAGGGGTGGATCACCGGCGCGATCCCGGCCTTCCTGCTGCTCACCGGCCGCTGGGCGGACGTCAACACGCTGCTCGCGGTGCTGCTCGCGGTCGTGGGCGTCGTCGGCTTCGGTGCGCTCTATCCGGTGATGACTCGAGGCCAACGTGAGGAGGTGGTCGCTTCCGTATGACGCTTGCCCGCCTCACGGCATACCCGCGCCTGCTCAGACTTGAAAGGAAGCACCATGCCACACAACCTCTACCCCCTCGACTCAGCCAAGAAGTTCACCGATCAGGAGAAAGTCGGACACAACCGTTGGCACCCTGACATCCCTGCCGCGGTGACGGTGAAGGCAGGTGAGTCGCTGCGGATCGACTGTCGCGAATGGTTCGACGGTGCCATCGTCAACGACGACTCGGCCGATGACATCCGTGATGCCCCGCTGGACACGGTGCACGTGCTGTCCGGGCCGTTTGCGGTCGAGGGGGCCGAGCCCGGCGACCTGCTGATCGTCGACATCCTCGATGTGGGGCCGATCCCGCAAGAGGACTCCGGACCGCTGGCCGGTCAGGGCTGGGGCTACACCGGGATCTTCGCGAAGAAGAACGGCGGCTCGTTCCTGGTCGACCAGTTCCCCGACGCATACAAGGCCATCTGGGACTTCTCCGGGCAGACGGCAACATCGCGGCATGTGCCCGAGGTCTCCTTCACCGGAATCGTCCACCCCGGCCTGATGGGCACCGCACCCTCGGCCGATCTGTTGGCGCGCTGGAACGCCCGCGAGGGCGCGCTGATCGCCACCGAGCCGGACCGCGTGCCACCGCTGGCGCTCACGCCGCTGCCCAAGGACGCCATCCTTGGTGGGGTTGACTCCTCGGACTTCGATCGCGTGGCCGGCGAGGCGGCTCGCACCGCGCCGGGCCGGGAGAACGGCGGCAACCAGGACATCAAGAACCTGACCAAGGGCAGCCGGATCTTCTACCCGGTTTTCGTGCCCGGCGGCAATCTGTCCCTCGGTGACCTGCACTTCTCCCAGGGCGACGGTGAGATCACCTTCTGCGGGGCCATCGAGATGGGCGGCTTCATCGATCTCCGTCTCGACGTGCTGAAGGGTGGGATGGACACCTACGGTGTGGCGGAGAACTGCATCTTCATGCCCGGCAACACGGACCCGCAGTATTCGGAGTGGATCGCCTTCTCCGGCGTATCGGTGACGTTGGACGGCGAGCAGCGCTATCTCGATTCGCAGTTGGCCTACCAGCGGGCCTGTCTGCATGCGATCGACTACCTGACCAAGTTCGGCTACAGCCCCGAGCAGGCCTACCTCTTGCTTGGCGCGGCGCCGATCGAGGGCCGGTTCTCTGGTGTCGTGGATATCCCGAATTCCTGCGCGACGGTGTATCTACCGACTGCGATCTTCGACTTCGACGTCCGCCCGGGCCCAGGTGGCCCGCACCAGATCGACGCCGGGATGGGAGCGCCACACTCAGCCTTCTGATCGGACAGCGGTGGTCACACGACGGTCTCGACGCGGACGCCCACCTGGTCGTAAGTGGTTCGGGCTCGTTCGTCCCGTGTTGCCAGGACCGCATCGTGATCGAGGGCGGCGAGGGCGACAAGCGCGTCGTAAACCGCTCCGCCGACCACATCGATCTCCGCGAGTGCCTCGGAAAGCCGCTCGAATGTGTCTTGAGTAAGTGTCAGCGGCCGTTCGAACCGTGCGTCGATGAGACGCGCGGCATCAGTTCCCCCTAAGCGAGCGTCACCGGGCAGGCGCGTCAGCACCGAGTAGGTCTCGATCAACGCGTGACCGCACAAAGCCACTGGTCGACCGGCCCACCACTTGCTGACAGTGGCATGCGCCGAGTGAGAGGACAACAGAAGCGGCACCGCGACGCTGGTGTCGAGCGCGAGGACCGAGTTCACTTCCGTCCAGCGTCGATGAGGGCGAAAACCGTCTCGTCATCAACCTGGGTGTCACTGTTGGCGACAAGGACTCCGTCATCCTCAACGAGTCGAGCTGTCCGTCCGCCCACGGTCAAGTGCAAGCCCGCGCCGTAACGAGAGATATCCACCGTAGAGCCGCTAGTGATGCCCAGGGCCTCCCGTAGAGGCTTGGGCAGGACGACCCGACCGACCGAGTCAACTGTGGCTTTCATAGGGAGAACGATACCAACGCTTTCCCTTCTCACCCGGAAATAGATGTCGCCCCACTTCGCTTGACGCGAGGGCAATCGTGCCGCATCATCATTCAGTGACCTTCTCGCTCGTACTTATTGCCCAGGACGCGTCCTGAGCTGATTAGTTCACGCGCGTCCTCCCCTCGTCAGCCTCACGGCCGAGGGGTTTTTTAATGCCCAACCGACGATCAACGACAGGATTCCGAGGATCATGAGCACGGTGACGCGCGCTGAAGCCAGCGAGACAAATGCCTCGACTCCCCTCACCGGGGCCGAGACGCTTGTCTCCACCCTCGAAAGGCTCGGGGTCGAGCACGTCTTCGGCCTTCCTGGCGGCGCCGTCCTGCCGTTGTATGACGCGCTCTACGGAGCCAAGACGTTGCGGCACATCTTGGTGCGCCACGAGCAGGGTGCCGGCCACGCAGCCCAGGGGTATGCCGCGGCGACAGGTCGAGTCGGTGTGTGTATGGCGACCAGCGGGCCGGGTGCCACCAACCTGGTCACCCCGTTGGCCGATGCCAACATGGACTCAGTGCCGTTGGTCGCCATCACCGGCAACGTGCCGAGCGCGGCCATCGGCACGGACGCCTTCCAAGAGGCCGACATCCGCAGCATCGCAATGCCGGTCACCAAGCATTCGTTCCTGGTCACCAACCCGAACGAGATCGCGGCGACCGTGGCCAGCGCCTTTCACCTGGCCTCCTCCGGTCGTCCAGGGCCAGTCCTCGTTGACGTTTCTAAGGACGCACTGGCCGCATTGACCGACCCCGCCAACGCGATCGAGGTGCCGATGCGCGGCTACCACCCGGTCACCGTCCCTCCTGCAGAGGCGGTGCGCGATGCTGTCGAGTTGATGCTCAGCGCCACACGCCCCGTGTTGTATGTCGGCGGCGGCACGATCCGCGCCAACGCGCACAAAGAGGTGGCCGAGCTCGCTGAACTGACCGGCATACCGGTCGTGACGACCTTGATGGCGCGCGGCGCCTTCCCCGACAGCCACCCCCAACACCTCGGTATGCCGGGCATGCACGGAACGGTCGCGGCCGTCGCGGCGCTGCAGAAGTCCGACCTTCTCGTCTGCCTGGCCGCCCGCTTCGATGACCGGGTGACCGGCGCGCGTGATTCGTTCGCCCCACATGCCAAGGTGATCCACGCCGACATCGATGCGGCCGAGATCGGCAAGAATCGCAGCGTCGACGTGGCCTTGCACGGGGACGCCAAGGTCACGCTTGCTGCGTTGATCCACGAGTTTGCGGCGCGCACGGCCAAGGGAGCCGAGCCCGACTATCACGACTGGGTGGATAACTGCGTGCGGTGGAAGGCCAAATACCCGGCCGGATACGACACTCCGCCAGACGGTCAGTTGGCGCCGCAATACGTCATCGAGCGCCTCGGTCAGATCGCCGGCCCAGACGCGATCTACGCTTCCGGTGTCGGCCAGCACCAGATGTGGGCCAGCCAATTCGTGAAATATGAGCGCCCGCGCGCCTGGCTCAACTCCGGCGGTCTCGGCACGATGGGGTATGCCGTTCCGGCCGCGATGGGTGCCAAGGTCGGCTGCCCGGACGCCACGGTGTGGGCGATCGACGGCGACGGCTGCTTCCAAATGACGAACCAGGAGTTGGCGACCTGCTCCGTTGAAGGCATTCCGATCAAGGTGGCCATCATCAACAACGCCGCTTTGGGGATGGTGCGCCAATGGCAGACCCTGTTCTTCGCGGAGCGCTACAGCGCCTCGGGACTGCCATCGATGCAGGTGCCCGACTTCGTGATGCTCGCCGAGGCCTACGGCTGCGTGGGTCTGCGCTGCGAAGCTCCAGGCGACGTTGATGCGACGATCGAGAAGGCCATGGAGATCAACGACCAACCGGTCGTCATCGACTTCCGGGTGCATCAGGACGCGATGGTGTGGCCGATGGTCCCCGCTGGCACCAGCAATGACGCCATCCAGTACGCCCGCGAGATAGCGCCGAACTTCGAGGACGACGAATGAGCATCGCGGTTGTCACCGGGCAGACGGATGTTGAGCACTGCGAATCGACGCAGGCCGACCCCTTTCGCGAACTGCCGGTGCGCAGCCGGTACGCAGTCAAAGCACCACCGAACCCCACCTCAGGCGCCACAGCAGAACCCAACCGAAAGAAGATTCCGATGAGCCGCCACGCATTGTCCGTCCTGGTCGAAAACAACCCCGGAGTGCTGGCCCGAGTCTCCGTGCTCTTCGCCCGGCGCAGTTTCAACATCGACCACCTAGTGGTCGGCCCCACCGAAGACCCCAAGGTCTCTCGGATGACCATCGTGGTCAATGTCGGTGAGGAGCAGTTGCACCGGGTGACCAGTCAGCTCGACAAGCTGATCGAGGTCATTCACATCGAAGAACTAGAAGACGCCGCCTCAATCCGCGAGGCCCTGTGGGCGATCAATGACAATGGCCCACGGCCGGTCGGCGCGATGGCTGCTGCTTGGGGCTAAGCACCGCATACCCTGTGCTCGACGGATGACCCGGAGGCCTTCACCTCCTCTTGACGATCATCACTGTGACCACCATTACTTCGACTACGAGGAGCAACCCCCACCATGGCCACGATGTACTACGACGCCGCCGCCGACATGAGCCTGATCCAGGACCGCGCGGTTGCGGTGCTGGGCTATGGCAGCCAAGGGCACGCACACGCCCTGTCCCTTCGTGACTCCGGCGTCGACGTCCGCGTCGGGCTGAAAGAAGGCAGCGCCTCGCGGGCCAAAGCCGAAGCCGAGGGCCTGCGCGTCGTCACCCCTGAGGTGGCCTGCCAAGAGGCTGACTTGATCATGCTGCTGGTGCCCGATCACGTCGCCCGTCACGTGTATGCCGAGGCGGTCGAGCCCAACCTGGAAGACGGCGACGCGCTGTTCTTCGGCCACGGCTTCAACATCCGCTTTGGCTACATCACGCCGCCGGACAACGTGGATGTCTGCATGGTTGCGCCCAAGGGGCCAGGTCACCTGGTGCGCCGTGAGTATGTCGATGGTCGCGGGGTGCCGGTGCTGGTCGCGGTCGAGCAGGACGCCTCGGGGCACGCCTGGGAGTTGGCTCTCGCCTACGCCTCCGCGATCGGCGGGTTGCGGGCTGGCGGCATCAAGACGACCTTTACTGAGGAGACCGAGACCGACCTGTTCGGTGAGCAGGCCGTGCTGTGCGGCGGGTTGTCTGAGCTGATCATGAAGGGCTTCGAGACGCTGACCGAGGCTGGCTATCAGCCTGAGGTGGCCTACTTCGAGTGCTTGCACGAGGTGAAGTTGATCGTGGACCTGATGTATGAGGGTGGCATCGCTAAGCAGCGCTGGTCCGTCTCTGACACGGCCGAATACGGCGACTACGTCTCCGGTCCCCGCGTCGTGGATGACCGGGTGAAGCAAAACATGCAGGCCGTGCTCGAGGACGTGCGCAACGGTGCCTTTGCTCAGCGGTT
>JBBSNC010000036.1:0-15346 GCA_038232855.1 Actinomycetales bacterium | reverse complement strand
GAAGACGTCCTGCCGCAGATATCCGAAGCTGCTCAGTATGCAGCGGCGCGTCGCGAACAGGTGAGTGCGGCGTTTCCGAGTGAGCGTCTGGTGGTCCCGGCCGGTGGCTTGAAGATCCGGAGCAACGACACCGACTACCTCTTCCGTCCACACAGCGCCTTCGCGCACCTGACCGGCCTCGGAGCCGATCGTGAGCCTGACGCAGTGTTGCTGCTCGACCCGCTCGCCGACGGCGGGCACGAAGCCATCATCTTCGTGCAGCCCCCAGCCGGACGCGACAGCACCGACTTCTTCGCCGACTCGCGGATGGGCGAATACTGGATCGGGCACCGCCCCTCGATGGAGGCGATGACTGCCGAGTTGGGGATGAGCGCCAGACACCTGAGCGAACTGTCCGACGCGGTGGCCAAGGACGTTCCCGGGGTGCAGGTGCGGGTCATCGCCGATGCGGACCGCGACGTCACCGAGTTGGTGCGTGCCGCTCGTGCTCAAGGCACGGTCGAGTCAGCGACCAGCGAACAGGAATCGACCAGTGAGCAAGAAGCCGTCGAAGGCGATCTGGAGTTCGCGCGGACGCTGTCGAGCCTGCGTCTGGTCAAGGATGAATGGGAGATTGCCCAGATGGAGGTGGCCGTCGCGGCTACTGCCACGGCCTTCGATGCAGTCGTCGCCGAGCTGCCGCAGGCGTTGGCTCGCGGACGGGGCGAGCGGTGGATCGAGGGCGTCTTCGGGCTGCATGCTCGACATGAGGGCAACGGGGTCGGATACGACTCCATTTGTGCGGCTGGAGACCACGCCACCACGTTGCATTGGATCCGCAACACCGGCGACATCGCTGAGGACGAACTGTTGCTGCTCGACGCGGGGGTCGAGACCGATGCCCTCTACACCGCGGACGTCACTCGGACGCTACCTGCCTCGGGCACTTTCAGCGACGTCCAACGTCGGGTGTATGACGTGGTCCTGGCCGCTGCCGACGCAGGGCTGGCTGCGGCCAAACCCGGCAACCGATTCAGCGACATCCACGCTGCGGCCATTCGGGTTATAGCGACCACGCTGCATGAGTGGGGACTGCTGCCCGAAGGAGTCAGCGTCGAAGACACCCTCGACGCTGACGAGGGCCAGTTTCACCGTCGCTGGATGGTGCACGGCACGAGCCATCATCTGGGGATCGACGTGCACGACTGCGCCTTAGCGCTGCGGGCGGACTACATGGATGCCGAATTGCTGCCGGGCATGGTTTTGACGGTGGAGCCGGGCTTGTACTTCAAAACTGAGGACCAATTGGTGCCAGCGGAGCTTCGGGGCATCGGGGTCCGGATCGAAGACGACATCGTCATCATTGAAGATGGCTGCCGCAACCTGTCGCAGATGTTGCCCCGCAGGGCCGACGAGGTGGAGCAGTGGGTTGCCAACGCCGGGCGACGTGACGTCCGATGACGTTTAGTCGGCGGTACCGGTCGGCATACTCTCCAGCAGGTCCCGGGCCTGCTGGGCGTACTTGTGCTCGGTCAACACTTCGTATCGGGTAGCGACCACCTGCGAGACGGACGTGAAATCGCGTCGTCCGCGCGTCATCGCATAGCCGATGAGCGCCCAGACGACGCCAAAGAAGGCGCCAAAGCCGATGCAGTAGAAAATCGTCATCAACGCGTCGCCGGCATTGGCGAACAGCGCGAAAATGAGCCCGATGAACAAGCCCAGCCAGATGCCGGAGAGCACCCCACCCACGGCCACGCGGCTCGTCGTCAGTCGCCCGGTAACCCGCTCCACTTGACGTAGGTCAGTGCCCACGATCATGCAGTTCTCGACAGGAAACTCCTCGTCGGAGAGATAGTCGACGGCTCGCTGAGCTTCGGCATACTTCTCGAAGACTCCGAGGGACATCGGATAGTTCAGAGTGAGCCCGGACCCGTGGTGGGGTGGACGTGCGCCGGCCTGCGGCATGGAACTTGTCACGAGTCCTATCCTGACACTTTCACCTGACAAGCGCGACGGGGAACGGGCGCACTCAGCGGCGTCGCCGTGCTCGGCGGGGCTTGACGGGACGACGGGCGATGTCGGCCGGGGTGGTGTGACGGAAGGCGCGATCGGCTGATGCGATATACGGCATCCCTAGGTGGAATCCCATGATGGGTCACTTTCCTCTCTCAGGAACGTTTGGGGTAGACACTCATTACTACGTCCGTGGGTGTCGAAGTCTTCCCGCGATCGGCTGTGACCTCCCTCACCCGGGGGTTGCGGTCGGTATCGTGTGCCCGGTGAGCAGTTCCCGCGTGTTCGTCGCCCGACTCAACGGGCTGAGCGTTTTCGACCCCCTGGGGGACGAGGTAGGCAGGGTGCGCGACGTCGTCATTGCCCTAGGCCGCAGCACCAGCGAAGCGACCCGTGGGTTTCGCGTGATCGGCCTGGTGATCGAAGTCCCCGGTCGACGTCGGGTCTTCTTACCGATGACCCGGGTGACCAGCATCGACACGGGTCAAATCATCTCGACGGGCCTGGTCAATATGCGCCGCTTTGAGCAGCGACGCAGCGAGACGCTTGCGGTAGCCGAACTCCTGGATCGTCAGGTCAGCGTGCAACAGGATGGGGAGAGTTTCGCTGCCGTTGTGGAGGACCTCGGTCTTGATGTGCAGCGAAATCGGGACTGGCGAGTCACCAGGGTTTTCGTGCGTAAGGGAACGACCGAGCGTCAACGCCAACGGGGCATCGGACTGCGACGACGACGCGGTGAAACGGTGCTGGTCGACATCAATCGGGTGACGGGTTTGGCGGTGACCGGTCCGCCGCAAGCAGTCGATGCGCTGCTGGAGGCCTACGAAGACCTCAAGGCGGCTGACCTCGCCGAAGCGATCCATGACCTCACCCCCAAACGTCGCGGTGAGGTGGCCGACGCGCTCCAGGACTCGGTCCTGGCGGATGTCCTCGAAGAGTTGCCGGAGGACGATCGAGTCGAGATCTTGAACAACCTGGAGATCGAGCGTGCGGCCGACGTGCTGGAGGCGATGCAACCCGACGATGCCACCGACCTGCTCTCCGAACTCAGCGCTGAGCGCGCCGAGCAATTGCTGCAGGTCATGGAGCCTGATGAAGCTGCGCCGATTCGGCGACTGCTCGCTTATGACGACGACACTGCGGGCGGGATGATGACGCCTGAGCCGGTGATCCTGGGCCCGGATGTCAGCGTCGCCGAAGCGTTGGCGATGGTCCGCCGCCAGGAACTGTCACCAGCACTGGCCTCGTTGGTCTTCGTCGCCAGGCCACCGCACGAAACACCGACCGGGAAGTATTTGGGGGTCGTGCACATCCAGCGGTTGCTGCGCGAGCCACCCCAGGAGCCAATCGGGGGAGCACTGGACAAGGCGATCGACCCCATCGGCCCCGAGGCGGCACTGAGCACCGTGACGCGCCTGCTGGCTGCCTACAACTTGGTGGCCCTTCCCGTGACGGACCGCGAGGGCCGGTTGCTCGGCGCGGTGAGCGTCGATGACGTGTTGGACCATCTGCTCCCCCAGGACTGGCGCGAAAGCGATGACGCGTTGGAGGTGAACGGACATGGCCGATGAACCCATCGACACCCCCCGCTCCGCACGGCCCAAACCCCGGCTCCCGGTGAACCGGTTACGCGCTGATCGAGCTCGGCGCTCGGAGCGCCTTGACCAACCGATCAACAGCGAGCGCCGACGATTGAAGCGGCGGAGTATGGACCCGGACACCTTCGGAAGATTCGCCGAAGGCTTTGCCCGGTTTATGGGAACCGCGCGCTTTTTGGCGTACATGTCGTTGTTCGTCTTGGTGTGGCTGCTGTGGAACACGTTGGTTCCGACCGGTGCCCGATTCGACCCGTATGCCTTCATCTTCTTGACGCTGATGCTGAGCCTGCAAGCCTCGTATGCAGCACCGTTGATCCTGCTGGCTCAAAACCGTCAGGCGGATCGGGACAAAGTGGTCATCGAGCAGGACCGTACTCGAGACGAACGGGCACTCGCCGAGACCGAGTTCTTGACCCGCGAGGTGGCATCTTTGCGTATTGCGTTGCGGGACACTGCGACCCGAGACTTCGTCCGCTCCGAACTGCGCGGCTTGCTCGATGACATGGCCGAGCGCGGCTTGCAGATCCACGTTGAACCCCCGAGTGAGGCGCACGAGGATTCCGACGGACCGAAGGCGGGGCACGAGACACCCTGAGCAGCAACCTACGATAGGTGTATGCCTGCCCCCACGCTCGATGCCTTGCATGCTGCCCTGGCTACCGTGAACGACCCTGAGATCCGCAAACCCATCACCGAGCTCGGCATGGTCGAAAGTGTTGATGCCAGCGAATCCGGCGATGTCGCCACGACCATCTTGTTGACAGTGCCGGGCTGCCCGATGAAGGAGACCATCACCCGCGAGGTCACGGCGGCGCTGAAGAATGTGCCCGGGGTGGGCGAGGTCAGCGTGCATCTCGGCGTCATGAGCGATGAGCAACGCACCACGCTGCGCACCAACTTGCGCGGTGGAGCACCCGACAAAGAGATCCCGTTCGCCCGACCCGACTCGCTGACGCGGGTGTATGCGGTGGCGTCCGGCAAGGGAGGCGTCGGCAAGTCCTCGGTCACGGTGAACCTGGCGGCGGCTCTTGCCGTTCAGGGCTTGCGGGTGGGCGTGGTGGACGCGGATATCTACGGATTCTCGGTGCCTCGGATGCTGGGGGTGTCCCGGCCGCCCACTCAGGTGGACGACATGATCTTGCCGCCGATCGCGCAAGAGGTGAAGGTCATCTCGATCGGCATGTTCGTGCCCGGCAATCAACCAGTCGTGTGGCGTGGGCCCATGTTGCACCGCGCGATGCAGCAGTTCTTGGGTGATGTGTTCTGGGGCGACCTGGACATCCTGCTGCTCGACCTGCCGCCGGGCACCGGAGACATCGCCATCACAGTCGCACAGTTGCTGCCGAGCTCTGAGTTGCTGGTTGTCACCACGCCTCAGTTGGCTGCGGCAGAGGTGGCTGAACGCGCCGGGGCTATCGCCATGCAGACCCACCAGCGCATCGTCGGGGTCATCGAAAACATGTCCTGGCTGGAACTGCCGGACGGGACTCGGCAGGAGATCTTCGGCTCCGGCGGGGGCGCAACCGTCGCAGCCTCCTTGTCCCGCACTATCGGCTCAGACGTGCCGTTGCTGGGCCAAATCCCCCTCGATGTCACCATCCGCGAGGGCGGCGACGATGGCATGCCAGTCGTGATCGGTGAGCCGGACTCTCCCGGCGCCACCGTATTGCGGGCCATCGCCCGGCAACTCGGCAGTCGCAGCCGCGGCCTGGCGGGCCGCAAGTTGGGCATCACCCCGACCTGAGGACTCGACCCGATCGCCATACCCCGGACCTAGGTGGCGTCCACGTCGAAGGGCGTCGCCACGCCTGGATCGTACGCCGCCCGTGGCCGTCGAATGGTCGCCGGCTTCACGGCAGGTTTCGCAGCCTCCTTTTCGGTGCTGGCCTGCGCGGCAGAGTCCACCGGCACCATGCCGGCCCTCTCGGGGGTCGTCGTGGCCTTCTCGCTCGGTGTCGCCAACGCCTCCCGAACGATGCGTCGTGGGTCGTATTGCCGCGGGTCCAGTTGCTCCCAGTTCACATCGTCGAAAGCCGGACCCATCTCCTCTTTGATCTGTGACTTTGCACCTTCGGCCATATCTCGCAGGTTGCGCACTACGCGCGCCAAGCCCGCCGCATACTCCGGCAGTTTGCTTGGCCCGAGGATCACCACGGCCAAGATCAGAAGCAGCAGGATCTCTCCGCCCTGTAGATTGCCCACTGCCTAGCCCCTCCTCACTCGCTGGCCCCACTCAGGGTCACCGACACGGTGCGCTCCTGGCCATCCGGGTTGCGCAGCAACACATCCACCTGATCGCCGATTTCGCGGGATCGCAAGACCACGATCAGGTGACTTCCATCATCGATGGATTCGCCGTCGATGGCCATGATGATATCGCCCGGTTCAACCCCGGCTTCCGCCGCCGGGCCACCCGGAATGACAGCCTCCTGGCCGTCCTCGACCTCGGTCAGCACCCTGGCCCCATCCCCGGCATAGCTCAGATCGAGCAGCACCCCGATCACCGGATGGTCGCTTGTCCCTGTGTCGATCAGCGACATCGCTGTCCGCTCCGCCTGATCGGAGGGAATCGCGAACCCAAGGCCGATGCTGCCACTGGTGCCAAAAGACCTCTGTTGAGGCACCTGGGCGATGGCGGAGTTCACCCCGATGACGCGACCAGACAGATCCAACAGCGGCCCGCCAGAATTACCCGGGTTGATCGCCGCATCCGTTTGGATCGCGTTGATGAAGGAGGCGCTGTCGAGCTCACCGGCCACCACGGGCCGGTCGATCGCCGAGACGATGCCGGAGGTGACGGTGTTTTCTAGGCCTAGGGGCGCGCCCACGGCAAGGACAGACATACCCACCTGCACCGCCGATGCAGGGGCGAATTCAAGGGCCGGCAGCCCAGTGCGGTCGATCTTGAGCACTGCGATGTCGTATGCCGGATCGCCGCCAATCACTTCGGCCGGCAGCGAGGGGCCGTCCATAAACGTGACGGTGACCTCCTCGCCGCCATCGACGGCACCCGCAACAACGTGCAGATTGGTCACAATGAACCCGGCCGGATCAACCACGAAGCCAGAACCCAGCCCGCCTTCGCCAGCTTCATTGTCGCCGACATTGATCAGCACGACGCTGGGCAAGGCAGCACGGGCGATCTGACTGATGGTGCCTGGAGCCGCGGATCCATCGGAAGCCGGGGTCAGCGGCAGAGCTGAGCGGACGGAGGGACGTTCCCGGTCAGCATCCAGAGCCGAGATGGTGACTGCCCCCACCACCCCACCCAGCATCCCGGCAACGAGCGCAAGCGCCACCAATCCACCCACGCGAGGTGAGTTCACCATCGGGCGGGTTGGATCAAGAGGAGTTCACGCAACGCTGGAGCGGAATCGGGCATGCAGTGATTGTGCCTGATCTGGCGCGGTCCGCTTCAGCCCAGGGCGGGCATGGCCGCCGGACCTGGCAGCGCGGTAGCATCGGTGCGCGTCGTGGCCTTACTCGCCGGAGCGCGATGTGCGAGCGCCTGGCGCAACTGCGAGCGACCGCGGTGAATGCGGGAGCGCACCGTGCCCAACTTGATGTCAAGGGTCTGCGCGACTTCCTCATACGAGTATCCCTCGATGTCGCAGAGAACCACCGCAGCTCGGAATGTAGGGGCCAATGCGTCCAGGGCCTGCTGGATATCGCCGTCCAGGTGGCGAAAGTCGAAGGTCTCTTCCGGCCCAGCCATCCGTGACGGCAGTCGCGCCGCGAACTCATCTGTCAACGCATCGAAGCGAATGCGTTGCTTGCGGCGGGCGCGGTCCAGGAACAGGTTCGTCGTGATCCGGTGCAGCCACCCCTCGAAGGTCCCGGGGCGGAAATTGTCCAGCGAGCGAAAGACGCGAATGAAGACGTCGTGCGTCAGGTCTTCGGCGTCATGCTGATTACCAGTCAGTCGGTAGGCCAGGCGGTAGACACGGGCAGAGTGATCGCGGACAACCTCATCCCAGGTTGGCTGCTGCCACACCTCAGCGGTTTCCATCGTCTGCCTTTCACAATCAGCAACCCCGGTGGCTGCATACAGAGAGGTTTCCACCCCATCCTGAGCGTTGGCTGAACTGGATGAGGGCACGAATCCGAGGCGTGGCGGGCAATTGTCTCCCGCATTGGCGCACTAGGCTCACCATCATGGCAGCACAACGAATGGCATCGTGGACATACGCAGAAAACTTCATCGCGACCTCGGAGCGCGTCGATGCGGCGGCAGAGGCCGCGCAGAAGCTTGGTGCAGAGACCGTCTCCGCTTCGATGGGGTCAGCTCTGCGGATGCTCGCGGCGGCGGTCCGGGCAACCCATGTCATCGAGATCGGCACGAGCGCGGGCGTATCGGGGCTGTGGCTCATGGAGGGGATGAGCCCCGAGGGGGTCCTCATCTCGATCGACCCTGAGCCGGAGAATCAGCGTGCCGCGCGTGCCGCCCTCGCAGCAGCTGGGGTGGCGCCGCAGCGCACTCGCATCATCAGCGGTGAGGCTTCGCAAGTGCTCCCCCGGATGACCGATCAGGCCTATGACATGGTCTTCATCGCCGGCGATCACCAAGGCGATGCCAATTACGTCGAGCAGGCCCTACGGCTGTTGCGTCCCGGTGGTGCGCTGGCCGTCGCGAACATCCCGGGCAATGACCGCGTTGCCGACCCTGCTGCTCGCGACGACACGACGGTCGCCATCCGCGACTTGGCCAAGTCATTGCGCGATGATGAGCGGCTGCTGCCCGCGTTGCTACCAGTGGGCGACGGCTTGTTGGCCGCGATTCGCCGGTAGCCGCCCAACCTGTCCCTGCTAAGCGGCGAGACACCGCAGAACCCCACACCCTCGGTCCGGGCGGTTAGGGCTTCTTGGCTTGTCCGCGGGCTAGTTCAGCCCAGGCGCAGTCAGCCCAAGCATTCGGAGATGGCGTCTCCGAGTGCCCCTGCTTCCTCAGCGTTCATCTCAACGACAAGACGGCCGCCCCCTTCAAGTGGCATGCGTAACACGATGCCACGACCCTCTTTGGTCACTTCTAGAGGGCCGTCCCCGGTACGGGGCTTCATTGCAGCCATGGTTAACCTTCCGTATGACAGTGGCGGACCGCAAACACCCACCGCCTGTCTACGGTGGGCAACTGTTTGCACCCATTATCTATCGTGGTGCCTACCTCATCCTAATCTGTGACTGCCCCTGCCGCGCAGTCCACTAAGGTCTGGCTATCCCGCCCAGAGGGCTCCCAACCAGCGAGGAGGCTGTCGCAGTGCCGAGCCACGCGAAGTCACGTGAGGGTGAAGTCGAGGTCACGCACGCTGCGGGCGTCGCCACCGTTGCGATCGCCCGGCCGCAGGCCATGAACGCCCTGAACCTCACCACCAAAGCTGCACTCTTGGATGCCCTTCAATCCCTCGCCCGAGATGAGTCAGTGCGCTGCGTCGTGCTGACCGGGCGCGGCGACGCCTTCAGCGTTGGTCAGGACCTCAAGGAGCACATCACCTTGTTACACGAGGCCCCTGAGCAGGTATGGCGCACCGTTCGCGAGCACTACAACCCGATCATCGAAGTCGTCGCCACGATGGACAAGCCGGTCATCGCCGCAGTGAACGGCATCGCCGCCGGCGCCGGGGCCTCGCTCGCGTGCGCCGCCGACTTCCGGTATCTGGCAGACACCGCGGGGTTTGCGATGGCCTTTGCTGGGGTAGCGCTGTCGTGTGATTCCGGTGCGTCCTGGACCCTGCCACGGCTGGTCGGCGTCGCCAAGGCCAAAGAGCTGATGATGTTGGGCACTCGGCTCGATGCTGCGGAGTCGCTGCGCGTCGGGTTGGCTACCGACGTCGTTCCCGCTGCCGAGCTCAGCGAGCATGTAGCCGGCGTGGCCGCGGCGCTTGCGGCAGGCCCCACCTTGGCCCTGGGAGCCATCCGGCGCGCGGTGGCCTTTTCTGCTAGCGCCTCACTCGGCGAGGCTTTAGCTTATGAGTCCGACTTGATGGACCGCACCGGGGCCAGCGCCGATCACGCGGCTGCCGTCGATGCCTTCTTGGACAAGCGCCCGCCCGACTTCACCGGCCACTGATCACGGGGGGTTGTCGGTGGGCGGGACGAACATGAACAACTCCCAGGTCCACCACACCTGCCAGCCGAGGAAGAGCAACACCACCACGAGCAGTCGCAAGGTGAAGACCCACCGAGGTTGCACCCCACGGGGGTCCTGCGGTGCCCACCCGGCGCCCAGGACGATCACGAACAGTGGAAAAAGCAGCATCAGATAGCGATAGATGCTGGTCCACGGCTCGAGGGCAGCCAGCAAATACAGCGGGTAGCCCAGCAGCCACACCCGTAATTCGGCACCCAGACCCGCCGCCCACGGACCGAGTACCGCCAGGCAGAGCAACCCGATGGCCAGTGCCACCAGCACCGGGCCGCGCGTTTCGCCCAACACCAGTTGCGCAACCTCCAGCGTCGGCTTGAACGGCTCCAACGGCTCCCCGCGCCGCCACGCCGACATGGTCAGCGGATAGGCCGCGGAGTTCCCGGTCCGCCACCAGACGATCATCGGCCACAACAGCCCGGAGACGGCACACGACGCCAGCGTTGCCACCATCGCGGCCCACTCCGCGCGCGACACAGGTGCTTCGTGGCGCTCTCGCCATCGGCGCAGCACCGCCACCAGGGCCACTAGCCCCAGCGGCAGCGCGACCGGGCGGGCCAGGCCGGTGAGCAGGGCCAAGGCACCAGCCAACACCCACTTGCGCCGCAGCAACGCCCAGAGCACGCTGCCGAGCAACAGCAGGGCCAGTGACTCGGTGTAGGCCACCTGCAGCACCGGGGCGGCCGGGAATCCCGCGAGCAACGCCACCGCGCCGAGGGAGGCGCCAACGCCCACCCGCTCCCGCAACATTCCGGCAATCACCACAGCCGCGGCATACCCCAGCACAGTGGCCACAACGGTGCCTGCCACCGCAAAAGGCCACCCGGTCAATGTCATGACCCATCGCGCCAGGTAAGGGAAGACCGGATAGAACGCCCACTCGTTCTGCAGCACCTGGCCGGACTCGCCGATCGGCAACCGATCCGGGTAGCCGTTCACCGCAATCCGCTGATACCACTGACCATCCCACTGCGCAGCGACGTCGAAGTAGCGCGGGTTGCGCCCGGTGAAGATCGAAGGATCCTGCTGGCTCGTGGCGATCCAGACCAGCACCGCGGTGGAGAAGAGGCGCATCGCGGTGTAGATCGCCAGTACGGCAGCGACGAAGGGTATGCCGATCAACCCGCGGCGCGACTGCGTGCTCACGAACTGAGCGGCTGCGGCACGGCGCTGCAGCCGCAGAGGTGATCGTTCACCAAACCGCATGCCTGCATCGCCGCATACACCGTGGTCGGACCCAGGTGCGCAAAACCCGCACTCTTGAGGCGCGCAGCCGCGGCGCTCGATTCTGGGGTATGTGCCGGAACCTCGCTGATGACCTGTGGTCGCTGATGCGTGGACGGACCAGCCGACCAGAAGAACGCATCCAAGCCACCGCTGTCACGCAACGCCACGGTCGCTCGCGCATTGCCGATGGTGGCCTCGATCTTGCGGCGGTTGCGGACGATCGCGGCGTCCTGCATGAGTCGCTCGACATCACCTGCGTCGAAGGCCGCCACTGCGTCGGCGTCGAAGTGGGCGAAGGCCCGGCGAAACGACTCACGCTTGCGCAAGATGGTGAGCCAGGACAAACCGGATTGGAACGCCTCCAGACACAGCCTCTCCAGTAGCGCCTGCTCACCGTGCACCGTTCGACCCCACTCCTCGTCGTGGTAGGCAAGGTAGTCCGCAGGGGCACCATCGTCGGTCCCGACCCAGGGGCACCGTAGAAGGCCGTCCGCTCCGTTGACCAGGTCCGGCGAAGGCTCAGTCACTCATCTGCCCTGCGACGGCTCATGCCTACGCGCCGCGGGCAGCGCGGCGTGCCATCCCGTCCAGGACACGGCCAAACATGGCGCGATTCACCGGATCGCTCAGCTGGCTGACTGCAGTTCCGATCAGAGGTGGGCGCACCATGATGTGCTCGCGCCACACCACCCGGGTATGCCGACCCTCGGGCGTGAAGTGGACGTGCGCCCACCCATCGAGCAGGGGGCCGAGTTTGTCGATGCGGAACTCGTGCGGTGGGTTCCAGACGGAGACCTCCATCCGATCCACCAGTGAGAGCGGTCCCACGCCACTGCGTGCAGTGAAACGCCAATCAACACCGATGGGCCTAGGGTCACAGTCCATCCGGGTCAGCGGGATGAAGTCGCCGTGCTTTGCAAAGTTCGAAAAGACGTCGAAGGTGTCTTGCTGTGGTGCTGGCACGCAGCGGGCCAACTCAAAGGTCCCCATCACGATCCTCCTGTCGTAGCCGAGCGATCTCAGCATCTCGCATGGACAACTCCTCTGCCAACCGCTGCAAAACCCCGTCCACCTGGTCCATCCGATAGCCACGCACCGCGACGTCGAGGCGCACCTCGCGCACGCTCTGAGCATTGGTGATCCCATCCGCCAAACCGGGGAAGGAGTGGGGTTGCACTGCATCCTCAACGCCGGGCACATTGACGCGCGAGACGATCACCGCCAAGACCACCCCGAGCGCGAGGACGGTCAGCATCAGGATGAGGATGATCACCCGTGCATGGTACGCAGCGGTTCAGGGAACTGTCGGCCGTGCGTCCACAATGGCCTGCACGGCTGCCGCCGGCTCGTCGGTGACCGTGAGCAGGTCCAGGTCGTGCGCCGAGACGGTGCCCTGCTCGAGCAGTGCGCCTCGCATCCAGTCCAACAACGGGGTCCAGAATGCGACTCCGACCAGCACGATGGGGAAATGGGTCACCTTGCCGGTCTGCACCAAAGTGATGGCCTCAAACAACTCATCCAGCGTCCCGAAGCCACCGGGGAGCACGATGAAGCCTTGGGCGTACTTCACGAACATCGTCTTGCGAGCGAAGAAGTAGCGGAAGTTGATGCCGAGGTTGACGTGGTCATTCAGCCCGGTCTCAAAAGGCAACTCGATCCCCAAGCCGACCGACGTCCCACCAGCAGCTGATGCCCCCTTGTTTGCAGCTTCCATCGTGCCCGGCCCGCCGCCGGTGATGACGGCATACCCGGCCCGGACGAGCTGGCGGCCCACCTCTTCACCGAGCGCGTATGCCGAATGTCCGGGGCCAGTGCGAGCCGAGCCAAAGACGCTGACCGCTGGTCCCAACTCGGCTAGGGCCCCAAAACCCTCCACGAACTCTGCCTGGATGCGTAGGACCCGCCACGGGTCGGCGTGAACCCAATCCGCGGGTCCTGAGGAGTCAAGAAGATTCTGGTCGGTCGTGCGGTCCGGCACGCGCTGGTCGCGCAGCGTGATCGGGCCCCGGTGGTAGTCCTTGCGTCTGCTCACCTGGGCAACCTAGCCTGCTCCACCTGCCGAAACCTGAACGGACTCTCCCAGCAGGCCACTTAGACTGCCCGGCATGCCCGCCGCACCACGTCTCGTCGCCACCGTCACGTTGGTCGCTGTCGCTGGGGCTGCCGGCGTGGTCGGGGCGTCATGGGTGGCCCAAACGCTGCGTGACCCAACGTGTGAGTTTCGAGCGGCGGGCCAGGAAGAGACGATGACTCCGGAGCAGTCTGCCAATGCCTCGACGATGGCTCTGATTGCCGTGCAGCGGGGCTTGGCACCGCGCGCTGCAACCATCGCCATCGCCACCTCCATCCAGGAATCGAAGTTGCGCAACATCGCCTACGGGGACGCAGACTCTCTCGGCCTCTTTCAACAGCGGCCATCCCAAGGTTGGGGGTCCGAAGACGAAGTCCTGAATGCGGTCTACGCCACCAATGCCTTCTACGACGCGCTGCTGGAAATCGAGGGGTGGGAGGAGGGGGTTATTACTCAGGTAGCCCAAAGCGTGCAGCGCAGCGCCTATCCGGACGCCTACGCCGACCACGAATGGCAGGGGCGGGTGATGGCTTCGGTGCTCACCGGTCAAACCACTGGCGGCCTCGGCTGCTCTCTGGATGAGTCGAGCAGATCCGGCGATGCGACAGCACTCGCCGCTGAACTGCAAGCGTTTGACGTGGCAGCGAACGCCAACGGCGGCTCGGTGACCGTCGAGGCAGGGAGCGACAGCGCGGCCTGGGCAGTGGCTGGCTGGGCGGTGAGCCACGCGCAGGCTCGCGAGATCAGTAGTGTGCAGTTGCAAGGTCAAGCGTGGCATCGTGATGAGGACCCGATGACGTGGCTGCCTTCGGACTCGGCCCCCACGGGCTCGACCACAGTGATCGTCGCGGTGAACCCGTAAGTCCCACGCCACGAACGGGGCCGCGCCACTACTGTGCGGTGACGCGGCCTCAGCGCTGGAACGGGGGTTAGCGCTCGCCGACCGGGGTGTAGTCGCGCTCGGTGTAGCCGGTGTAAACCTGGCGCGGACGGCCGATCTTCGTCGCCGGGTCGTTGATCATCTCGTGCCACTGGGCGATCCAGCCGGGTAGGCGGCCGATTGCAAAGAGCACTGTGAACATGTTGGTCGGGAAACCCATCGACTCGTAGATCAAGCCGGTGTAGAAGTCGACGTTGGGATACAACTTGCGCTCGACGAAATAGTCGTCTTCCAACGCGGTCTGCTCCAACTCCATCGCGAGGTCGAGCGTGTCGTTGGTGCCAAGTTTGGACAAGATCTCGTGCGCGGTGTCTTTGATGATGGCCGCGCGCGGATCGTAGTTCTTGTAGACCCGGTGGCCGAAGCCCATCAGTTTGACATCGTCCTCCTTGTCCTTGACCTTGCGGACGAACTCGCTGACGTCACCGCCATCGGCCTTGATGCCGTCCAACATGGCCAGCACGGCGGAATTCGCACCGCCATGTAGCGGACCAGACAACGCGTGAATGCCAGCAGAGACCGAGTTGAACAGGTTGGCCTCTGAGGATCCCACCAGACGCACCGTCGAGGTCGAGCAGTTCTGCTCGTGATCTGCGTGCAGGATGAACAGTAAGTCCAGGGCCTTGGCCAGGTCGGGGTCCATGTCATAGCGCTCGGTCGGCTGACCGAACGTCATCCAGAGGAAGTTCTCGACCAGGTTGTAACCGTTGTTGGGATACAGGAACGGCTGGCCCAAGCTCTTGCGGAACGCGTACGCGGCGATGGTCGGCAACTTGGCCATCAGCCGGATCGTCGAGATCTCGGCCTGCTCCGGATCGAAGGGGTCTTGGCTGTCCTGATAGAAAGTGCCCAAGGCGGACACCGCCGAGGACAGCACCGGCATCGGGTGCGCGTCGCGCGGGAATCCACCGAAGAAGCTCTTCATGTCTTCGGCCAGCAGCGTGTGTTTGCGCAGCTTCTGGTCGAACTCGCTGAGTTGATCAGCGCTGGGCAGTTCACCGTAGATCAGCAGGTAGCTGGTCTCGAGGAAGTTCGACCCCTTCGCCAACTGCTCGATCGGGTACCCGCGGTAACGCAAGATCCCGGCGTCACCGTCGATATAGGTGATGTCGGACTTGCACGAGGCTGTGTTGACGAAGCCGACGTCGAGAGTGACGTCTCCCGTGGTTTTCATCAGCGCACTGATGTCCAACCCTGAGTTGCCGTCGGTAGCCGGGACCACCGCAAACTCGAGTTCGTGATCTTTGTGACGGAGTGTGGCGTTATCGGTCATGCGTTCCTCCTGATCACGCCTTTCTTAGGGGCGCGTTTGAGACGATTCCGGGATCACAGAGAGTCTGCCCCGGCTGACATCATTCTTCGTGCTCCTGCGGGGG
>JBBSNC010000035.1:0-15497 GCA_038232855.1 Actinomycetales bacterium | reverse complement strand
GGGATTCGACTGGGCTGTGCTGAGCGCCTTCGTGCGCATCTGGTGAGTCCATGCGGCATCCTCAACTTAGCGATGAGTGTTGCGGGTCGTAAGAACTACACCCCGACAGCGACCAGCGCGAAGGGAAGTGTCACCGTCCCGGCTGCAAAGCAGAGCATCGCCGTTGCTCGCCCGGTATGGCGGCTGCTGGCGTCGCGGATGAGCGCCAGCCGGACCTTCGTTGGGTTCGATGATGCGGCAGCGCCCAACGTGGCGCGTGGGTTTGCGCCGTTGTGCATCACCTCCAGCGCCTCGGCAAGAGAGCGTCCACCCGCGAGCCGCATGGCTGCGCGGTCGGCCAGGGCTTCGCCCAATAGATTCACCTCGCTCAAGGCGGCCTCACATCTGACCTGTCGCGGCACAGCGTGATGCAGCACCGTAAACAGCTCAAGGACGATGTCGTGGCGTGCATTCAGGTGGGCCCGTTCGTGCGCCAGGACCGCCCTGAGCCCCTCGGAGTCCAGCCCCGTTATGGCACCGGAACTGAGCACGATGTGATGCCCGCGGCCAGGGACGCAGTAAGCCGTCAAACTCTCGTGCTCAAGAACGGTCACTCCGGTATGGAGGTCGGCGTCGCCGAGCAACGCGAGCAAGTCGCGGTGCCGTTGTCGAATCGACCGCAGACCGGTGCCGACATGATGGGCACTGATGAGCAGTCGAGCCAGCATGCCTGCGCTGACTGCGATCGCGACGGCTAACACGAGGGGGCTCTGGTCCATGAGCGACCAAGCCGCCATGGGTGCTGCCAAGAGAGCCGAGGCGACTCCGGCAAGCGCGACAGCCTGTCAGACGATGAGAGCAGGACCAGGGCACAGACGGAATCGTTCTTGAGCCGCCATCAGACGTGGAGCGATCACCGAGAACACGACCGCCGAGGCAAGCAGAAGCGCCACTGCCAGCGTGTCCACGGGGTTCGTGGATCGCTACTTGTCGCGTCCGTCAACTTCGGCGAGCGCCGCGCGCAGGTCGGCAAGCTCACCTGCGTTGGTCTGGCCCAAGAAGTGCATCATGGCTGAGCGCCGGTCTCCCGTTTCCAGTGTGTCCAGCCCCACTCTCATCGACGCAGCCGTGAGTTCTTCGCGGCTGGATGCCGCTGAATACAACCATGCCCGCCCCTCTCGGGTCCGCAGCGCCAGGTCCTTCTTGGCCAGCCGGTCCAACACGGTCATCACGGTGGTGTACGCGAGGTCGCGAGAGCCGCGCAAGTGGGTCAACACCTGCCGGACGCTCTGATCAGGGCCGTGATCCCACAGCACCGTCATGACTGCACGCTCGAGTTCTCCGAGCCCGCTGAACTTCTTGACCATCTTCGCGATAGTACGCCCACGCTCTGTGGCTGATCTGTGATCCGGCGGGGAGCTCATGCTGAGGCCTGGAGCGATTGCTCCGCCACGTGTGATGCTTTCAACATGCGCAGGCTCAGCGGGAGTTTGCCAGGGGTCAGCACGTCGGCAAGATCGTCCTCACCCCGTAGTGACTTGTGCCTGGCCAGGTCCCTATTCGTCGGGGTAGCCGTGCGGATTCCCCTGCTGCCACCTCCAGGTGTCGGCGCACATGTCTTCGACGCTGCGGGTCGCTGACCAGCCCAATTCCTCGTGGGCACGGGAGGGGTCGGCATACGAGTTAGCGATGTCCCCCGGTCGGCGCGGGCCGACGGCATACGGGATCTCCTGACCGCTGGCCTTACGGAAGGCTTCGACGAGTTCGAGCACGCTGGTGCCGTGGCCGGTGCCGAGGTTCCAGGTGGAGACCGAGCGGTCGTGGTCGATGATCCACTCCATGGCAGCCAGGTGCCCGGCGGCGAGATCGTCGACGTGGATGTAGTCGCGCACCCCCGTGCCGTCTTCGGTGTCGTAGTCACCGCCGAAAACGGACAACTTCTCTCGCCTGCCGATGGCGATCTGCGCGATGAACGGCATCAAGTTGTTCGGTATGTCGCTCGGGTCCTCGCCGAGTTGGCCGGAGGAGTGTGCGCCCACCGGGTTGAAGTAGCGCAGCAGCGCGATCCGCCACTGCGGTTCGGCCACCGCGAGGTCGGTGAGGATCTGCTCGATCATCACCTTGGTCCAACCGTAGGGATTGGTGGCTGAGGTCGGCAGGTCTTCGCTCATCGGCACAGGTGCGTTGGTCCCGTAGACCGTGGCCGAGGAGGAAAACACCAGGTGATTGACCCCGTGGTTGCTCATCGCCTCGACCAGGGTCAGCGTCGAGCCGATGTTGTTGCGGTAGTACAGGACGGGTTTGGCGACGGATTCCCCGACGGCCTTGGACCCGGCGAAATGGATTACCGCATCGATGGACTCAGCTGCGAAGAGGGCATCGAGCGCGGCGCGGTCGCTCACGTCGATGTTGTGCATCGTCAGGTGCGATCCCGCAATACGCTCGATGCGCAGCAGCACCGAGGGCTTGGAGTTGCTGAAGTTGTCGGCAACCACCACCACATGCCCTGCTTCGAGAAGTTGGACGGCCGTGTGGGATCCGATATATCCGGCGCCACCGGTGACCAAAACGCGCATGCGAGCAGTATGCCGTGAGCCGCTGCGGGAGCTTGGGCTAGCGGCATACGCAATGTGCGCTCTAGCGCACCAACTGCATGCCCTTAGCCAAATAACCTATTGGCTAAGCGCATCGGCGAGCGCGTCCGGACAAGGTCGCCTTCACCTCGCCCTTCTTGTATCCCCGACCTAGCACCCGGGCATACGGAACTGGCGTTGCAGCGCAAGAGCCGTATGCCGATGGGTTCACGAGGCTGCTGCGCTCAGGAGGCCGATGGGCTGGGGAGGCCGATGGGCTCACGAGGCCGCTGCGCTCACCCGCTGGCCGTCGTGCAGGTTGATGACTGCGTCGGTTCGCTGGGCCAGCAGCGGGTCATGGGTGGAGACCACCGCGGCAATGCCCTGCTCATGGACCAGCGCGAGGAGCAGATCCATGATGGTGGCCGCAGTGTCGGAGTCCAACTGTCCCGTGGGCTCATCCGCGATCACGATCCGCGGTCGAGCGACCAGCGCCCGGGCGACCCCACCCGCTGTTGTTGCCCACCGGACAACTCGTAGGGCCGCTGCTCGGCATGCGCAGACAATCCGACCTTGTCGAGGGCTTCGGCGACGCGAGTCGCGCGTTCCTTCGAAGGCGTGCGCAGCAGCCGCAGCGGCACCTCGACATTCTCAGCAGCCGAGAGCACCGGGATGAGGCCGAAGGACTGGAAGACGTAGCCGACCATGGTGCGGCGGACCTGCAGCACGTCGGCTTCGGCCATCTCGGAAAGCACCCGCCCATCACCAAGCAGAACTCGCCCGGATGTCGGCCGATCCAGCCCACCGAGCAGGTTGAGCAAAGTTGTTTTCCCTGACCCCGACGGGCCGCGAACCACGGTGAGTTGGCCAGACCGCACCTCGATGTCGATCCCGGCCACGGCAAACACCGGGCCGGCGCCGCTCTCGTAGGTGCGATGCAGGTCTCGCCCGGCCAACGCAGGCCTGTCCTTATTCATCGTGACGCCCATCTGGCCACACCCCGACGTGGTCGTCTTCGAGCTCCACACGCACCCGGTCGCGCAGCGCCAGCCGCTCGACGTGGCTGCTCGGCAACTGCAATCGACCGGCCCGGTCAATGACGGTGTATTCCGAGGCGACCAGGTGCTCGGTCCCGTCGGCATCGACCTCGACTCGACGCACCACCTCGGTGGAGGTCCGCCCGTCGCGGATCTGCACGGTGCGACGGACGTGGTTGGCGATCATCGGGTCGTGCGTCACGATCAGCACCGTGGCCTCCAATTCGCCTGCAGCCGCACGCATTGCCTCCAGCACCTGCTCTGACATCACCTGATCTAACTCTCCGGTCGGCTCATCGGCCAGCAGTACCGCAGGGTTGTTGGCCAGTGCCGTGGCGATGGCCACCCGTTGCTGTTGCCCTCCGGACAGCTCACCCGGGCGACGGTCACGGCAATCGCCGATGTGTAGCAGGTCCAGCAGGTCATCGACCCGCCGCGACCGGCCCTTGCGCGAGGCGATCACCAGCGGCAAGGCGATGTTTTCGGCCGCGGTCAGGAACGGCAGCAGATTTCGAGAGGTCTGCTGCCAGACGAACCCGACCTTGTGCCGCTGATAGTTCACGCGCTGGCGATGGCTCATCGACAGCAGATCGACGCCGGCCACTTGGGCGCGCCCTCCGGTGGGAGTGTCCAGGCCGGAGAGGATGTTGAGCCGCGTCGACGTGCCTGACCCCGAGGCGCCCACTAACGCGACGACGTCGGCCCGCCCCACCCGCAGGTTCAACCCCTGCAACGCTTGCACCTCGATGCCCTCGGCGGAGAAGATCCGCACCAGGTCTTCGCAGACGATGTCCGGCTCCTGCCGTTGCTCAGTTGTTGACGTATGCCGTGCCATACCGTTCACCTTTCCTCACCCAGACGTAGATGTTGAGCCAGGTCGGCCCGCGACGCCAGCGCCGCCGACACGCTTGTCCCCATAGCCACCACGAGCAGCACGCCGAGGCCGACGACGCTCAGCGCTAGGGGGTCCAGGACCAACTCGGGTTGTTGCGGCGAACCGGTCACACCGCGCAGATCCACCGCCTGGAGCAGCAGCCAGGGGATTGCGGCGCCGAGCACGGCCCCCACCACAGCCGACGCTCCCAGCAGCGGCGTCACCTCCCAGGCGCTCAACGCTCGCGCGTCCCGCCGGCCCGCACCCATCGTGCGCAGCAGCGCCAACAGTCGGATTCGGCGTGGCCCGCCGAGAGCCTGCACCATCAGGATGGCGAGCGCCGTGAAAGCCGTGGTCAGCACCACCGCGGCGATGAACAACCAGGTCAGACCCGAGGTCGACGGGGCTGCGGTGAAGGAGTCGAGACGTTGCTGCGGGGTCTGGACGAGCGAGGCCGGGACGGCTTCCTGGACCGCTGAAGCCACTGCTTCGCGATCGCCATCGTCGGTGACTGAAATCATGGCGGCAGTCGCAGTCGGCATGCTCCGACCGGCGGCCTCCCAGGAGGATTGCGCCACGACGACAAAGCTGCGGCCAGCCGGAATTCCGGGCAGGTCGTTGATGTGCCCGACCACGCGAGCCCGCCCGAAGTCGCTGATCGTGACCGTGCCGATGTCCTGCAGCATGCTTCCCCCGGTCAGCACCGTCAGGTCCGAAGGGTTTTGAGATAACGAGTCGTTGTCCGCCGAGTCGTTGTATAGAGACTCGTCGAACGCCTCGACCAACGGGGCAGCCGCGTGGACCTGCGCCAACGAATCGCTGACCACGAAGACCCTGGCGCCACCGTCGGTGTTCTCCCCGATGACATTGACGGTGCGTGTCTGTGGCGCCACGAGAGCGACATCGGCGACCCCAGGCACGGCACGGACTATCTCGATGAGTTCGTCGCTGACCTGCGGCCCACTCATCCGAATCTGCGCACCGTTGGCGTTCCACGCCGCACGCTGCGCCCCCTCGACGATGGTCGAAGACAACACCGTGCTGAACGTGATCACCGAGACCCCAAGAACCATCACCAGGGCTGGGACGAGCCCGCCCGCCGGATCGCGCACGTCCCCTGCCGCCCCCAGAAACGGAGTCAGACTGACCCGGGCATGCAATGCGCGAGCCAGCCCACGCATCGGCAACGGGTAGACCCGCAGGGTCAGCACCGCGGCGGCCAGCGAGCAGCAACGGCGTTGCCGCCAGGAGCGGATCGACACCGGCCTCGGTGACCGGTTTGATCTGCGCCTCCTCGCCTGTGATATCGCCGAGCCCGCGCTCCAGCAACTGCCAGGTCGCCAGGGCTGCCACCGCAAGCACCGCAACTTCGGTCACGATGCGGACCTGTGCGGTCCTGCCGCGCCGTCGGCTGGAGCCCAGATCCGACCGGGTGGCGCGCAGCCCCGACCGCGCTCCGCTGGCCAGGATCGCGATCCCGATCGCCACCGCTGGGCTGAGTCCCATGCCGACAGCAACGACAATCGGGGGCCAGGTGGCGGCACTCGGGCTCGGTGGCTGGATGAGCCCGGCGACGGCATACCCGATGGTTGCTGCAAGCAGGCCGAGCACGCCACCCTCGGCCATCAACACCGACCAGCCGCGCCAGGGGGGCAAAGAGCGCCAGAGCCGCCGCCGCGGCCGCGGCCAACATGAGCGCTGGTGCGGCTGCGGGCACCAGACCGGTGCCGAGCGAGCCATCTGCCGAGGTCACCAGCGGTGAGCCGTAGCGCCGCAGTTGCGCCCACGAGAGTGCCGCAGCGGCCACCGTCAGCGCCACGGTGCCGAACGCTGTGGCCTGCCGGGCACGACCGGTGGCCGCTGCGCCAGCGCGGACCTTGGCGACCTGGCGCACCTGGAGGCCGGTGACGATCAGCAATGCCGCCAGCACCGCAAGGCCGGTCAGCGCGCCGATCGTCACGACCGTGCCACCTTGTTGGGCTCCGGCCGGGACGGCGCGCAAGGCGAGGATGGCGACGAGCACGCCGAGGCCCACGCCGATGAGCGTGACCGTGATTCCTTCGACCGCCGACCACCCACTCACCTGGCGACGCGAGGCGCCTCGAGCGAGGAAGACCTCGAGTTCGGGAGTGCGGGCGGCCGCCAAGATCCGAGCCAGTTGCGCGACGGCAATGACGCTGACCGCCAGCAGCACAGCCAGCGGCACGACGTTGAGCGCTCGGGCCACCTGCACATTGCGATCCGCCGTGGCTGCGGTCGGCGCGAGATCACCCTCGATCGCCAAGCCGCGGATGGCAACGTTCTCGGTGTCCATGGTGCTGCGCAGTGCCCCTGCTGCTGCGGCCAACGGGCCGAGATCCTCCGGTTGCAGCAGGTCCGCGTCGGGTTGGACCACCCACTGAGCAAACGGTGGATCGGTGAACGCGACGAGATCGTCGGGGGTAACGATGAGCGGACCGATCAGGTCGTCAATGAACCCCGCAGCCGCTAGCGGGTCACCGACCCACGCGGGGGCCTTGGGGTCAAGGGGGCGGAACAGCCCGGTGACCTGCACGTCGATGTCATCGACCACGAGCACGTCGTCGACGCTCACATCCCATTGGGCAGCGGCTCCGGTATGCAGCCAGGCTTGGACGGGGAGCGGCGGCCCGCCTCGGGTGCCTCGCCCTCGGTCAACTCCACGATCCCGCTCAGGCTGGTGCCGCTGATCATCTCCAGCCGCCGATCGCGACCGGCCACCCGCTGTGGCTCGCTGGCCAGGGTGCGAGTGATCTGCACCTGTGCTGGCGCGAAGGCATCCTCAATCAGTTTGCGGGCCCTTCGGCATACGAATCTGGCGTTCCAGCGCATCCGTCTGCCGAAGGTAGATGTAACTTGCATGTTAAGTAACTGTAATGTTACATATGTGTATGCAGTCACTCGCGGTCATCGCCGATCCCACCCGGCGGGAGATTCTCGAGATGCTTCGTGAGGGTGAGGTTTGTGCTGGCGACTTGTCGGACAGTTTTGCGATCAGCCGGCCTGCGGTAAGTCGGCATTTGCGGGTGCTCCGGGAGGCTGGACTGGTCTCATCCAGGGTGGAGGGTCAGCGTCGGGTGTATTCGCTCGACGCGCGCCCACTGGCCGAGATCGATGAATGGTTGGAGCCGTATCGGCGTCTGTGGGCACACCGCCTCGACGCTTTGGACACTGAGATCCGGCGAGGGAGCCGGAAGAGGAGGACACCATGACCGTCACAACGCCAACCGGGCAGGTGCTGCGTGATGAGCGCGGGATGCTGCTGCAGTTCGAGCGCACTTATGACACCTCGGTCGAGGATGTTTGGTCGGCCCTCACTGATCCAGATCGCCTCGAGCGCTGGATCGGCACCGCGACGGGTGATCCAGCCACCGGCACCGTCGACTTCGTGATGACCGAAGATGAGGGCGGAACTCCTAGTGAGGTCACCATCCTCGCGTGTGTCCCACCGACGCGGCTTGTCGTTGAGATGGCCAGCCCCGACGGCCCTTGGCGCCTGTCAATGGTGCTCGATGCGGACGGAGGTGCGACTCGGTTGACGTTCACCCACCGACTCGCCGAGCCCTATGACGCCAGCAGCGTGGGCCCTGGGTGGCACTACTATCTCGACCGCTTGGACTCGGTGATCGCTGGGCAGGAAGCGCCGAGCGAGTGGGACGACTACTACCCGTCGCTGGCGCGGGACTACCCGTTGCCCGACTGATCGGCATACGCATCTGGCATTGAGGCGCAACTGCCGCCAACGCGCCGAGGCGGACCGGCTGGATCGGTCATGTGCGCGGTTTGGCCGCTCCGGCCCGGCGTGTCGACGGCTGGCGTGGCCCGATCGACCCACGGTTTGCCCAGGAGGGGGTGGCAGGGGGCGGGGGTGTGGCAACACGGCGGTATGGGAGGCTACGCGGGTGGGCCTATGGACGACGCAGAGCCGCGCCCCAGGGGTCGCCGAACTTACCTGGAGCATCGAGGACCGATGGTGGTTGGACCCGCAGGCGCCCCCGGCGCTCGCCGACTACCTCGCCAGCGCGTTCGCCGAAGGTGTGCACCGGGTGGAAGCCCAGGTCCCGACCGACGACCGGGAACTGCGGCATGCGCTGCAACGGGCAGGGATGCGCCCCGAAGGGGTCTCGCGCGGACGCCTCCACGATGCCGACGGCACACCGAGCGACGCGCTCAGGCTGGCCAGGCTGGCCGATGACCCAGCCCTCGGCACTCGTGAAGCCTTCTTGGGGATGCTCAACGCCACCCTGCCGACCAAACGTGTCATCGCCCAGGGGCTGATCCGCAACCACACCGGGGACATCTTGATGTGCGAACTCACCTATAAGCGAGAGTGGGATTTGCCCGGCGGCGTCGTCGATCCCAGCGAGTCACCGGCCGGGGCTCTGAGCCGCGAGATCAAAGAAGAGCTGGGCGTCCAGGTCAGCGTCGGGGCCTTGCTCGCGGTCGACTGGTTGCCTCCCTATCGGCAGTGGGACGACGCGCTGCTGCTGGTCTTCGACCTCGGCTTCCACCCCGATCTGCCAGAGCGAGCTCGCTTGCAACCCAACGAGATCGCCGCCGTACGGTGGTGCGGGGTCCGAGACATCGACGCGCACGCGGCGCCGTACGTCGTGCGGCTGCTCACCACGATCGTCGCCGCCGATCCACCCGCCGACGTGACGGCATATCTCGAAGATGGAATTGCCGTCCACGGGACCGGCTGACCTGGCCGGAGTCGTACAGTGAGCGGATGAGAGACTGCGCGCGATGTCATCGTTGAACGGTCATGCCCCTGAGGTGACCGAGACGATCTTGCCGGGGGTGGGCTTGAAGTATGAGTTCAAGACCCGCGGCGGCGTGCCGCTGTCTCTGGTCGTCAATCGCGCGGGTGGCTGCGTGCTGGTGGCGTATGACGCTCGGGATCCCGACCGTGCCTCGCTCACGGTGCCTCTGGAGGACGATGAGAGCGAAGCCCTCGCAGGTCTGCTCAACGGAGCCTCGATGGTGCACAAAATCGAAGATGTGGCACAACTGCCAGGGCTGGAAACCGAGCGGATCAGGCTCGATGAGCGTGCACCGTTTGACGGCCTGACGCTGGGCGAAACCAGGGCACGGACGCGGACCGGCTGCTCCATCGTGGCCATCGTGCGGGGAGTCGATGTGGTGACCTCCCCTGGCCCGGAGGAGCGCTTCCACGGGGGTGACCTACTGGTGGTCGTCGGCACTGGATCCGGCCTCGAACAGCTGCGCAAGATCCTCTGGCACGGGCCCTAAGGCACTGCCGTGGACCACCTGGCCGTCCTGTTCATCGAGCTCGGAGCGCTCTTTGCCGGGTTGGCCGCGCTGGGAATGCTCGCCAAACGGCTGCACATCTCGGCGATTCCGTTCTATCTGCTGGCGGGCCTGGCGTTCGGCGACGGGGGGTTGGTCACACTCAGCGCGTCCGACCCCTTCGTCGAGGTCGCCGCCGAGATGGGCGTCATCTTGCTGCTGCTCACGCTCGGCCTGGAGTTCACCTCCTCCGAGCTGATGGCCAGCCTGCACCGGCATCGCAGCTCCGGGATCGTTGACTTCGTCCTCAATGCCACGCCTGGCTTCATCGCTGGTTGGCTGCTAGGGCTGCCCGCAGGCGGCATCCTGGCGCTCGGCGGCATTACCTGGATCAGTTCCTCTGGCCTGGTGGCGCGCCTGCTCTCGGATCTCGGCAGGTTGGGCAACCGCGAGACACCAGCCGTGCTGTCATTGCTCGTGCTCGAAGACATCGCGATGGCGTTGTATCTGCCGATACTGGTGGTGGTGCTCTCCGGCGGTGGCCCGTTGCAGGCGCTTGGTGGCGTCGCGCTGGCGCTGAGCGCGGTGCTATTCATCCTGATGGTGGCCCACCACGGCAGCGACCGGGTCGAGAAGATTCTTGATCACCCCGATGACGAGCAGGTCATACTGCGCATGCTCGGCCTGACCCTGCTGGTGGCCGGGGTTGCTCAGGGGGTCGGTGCCTCGGCAGCGGTCGGTGCCTTCCTGGTTGGGATCGCGGTCCCGCACGCGTTGGCGGACCGAGCACGGCATTTGCTGAGCCCGCTGCGCGACCTGTTTGCCTCGGTGTTCTTCGTTGCCTTCGGACTAGCCACGGTGCCTGCCGACATGCTGCCGGTGCTGGTGCCGGCCGTGCTACTTGCCCTCGTGGGCATCGTCACCAAGGTCGCGACGGGTTGGTATGCCGCCAGTCGCGACGGCGTGGCCCGACCGGGTCGCCTTCGTGCCGGGTCGGCGCTGGTTTCGCGTGGCGAGTTCTCGATCGTGATCGCCGGACTTGCCGTGAGCGCAGGTGTCACCCAGATCGGTCCGCTGGCCACAGCGTACGTGATGGTGTTGGCCGTGCTGGGCCCGATCTTGGCGAGGCTCGCCGACCCGATCGGTGAGTGGATGCTGCCCGCGCCGACGCCGTAGCCAACGACATCGGCCAGGTGGTACACAAGCCATATGCCGCATCAGCACGAGCACAATCGCGGCGCAATGTGTGGCGGCCTGGACCATCACAGCGGCGAGTACACCCCCCAGCAGCAAGCCGACCTCGATCTGGTGCTGGCATTCAACCGCTCGGTCAGCGATGCGATCAACGCCGGTTTGGACGTGACCGACACCGAAGCAGCCACCGACCCGGATCCGTTGCGGTACATGTGGGTAGACGAGGGTCAGGGGCAGATCGCTGCCGTCATCGCGCGAGCTCAGGCTGTGCTCGCGGCTTCTCCCGCGTTGCCCGTGCCTGCTCGCAACGGTGTCACCTGGGTGGCCGAGTCGCAGCAGGCCGCTCGGCCCTCGATCGCTATTGCTCCCGACGGCACGACGTTGACCACGTGGATCGAATGGATGCCGGGCAAGGGCGACGTCTTGCGGGCGCAACTCTCTGGCGGTTCAGGTGATGCGCACGTGGTCGAAGACGTGACCACTGAACCGGTCGACTTGTTCCGGCCGGTCACCGCCATCGACGGCTCAGGCACCTGCTGGATCTTCGTGGGTCGGCGAAATGAGACCAGCGGCGAGGTGGCCGTGTGCTCCTCGCAGCGGGGGGTGCAGGGGTGGAGCCCGCTGGAGCAGATCAGCGACTCCGGGCATCCGTCGTTCAACCAAGAGGTCGCAGTCAACACCGACGGCAGCCTGGACCTGGTGTGGCAGGGCCGCAGCGACTCCCGGTTTGCGATCTATAGCCGTGGTTACGGCCCCAGCGGGTGGGGTGAGACGAGCATCGTGAGCGACGGCATACGGCATAACGTCTGGGATCCGGCGGTCTGCGCGCTGCCCGGTGGCGGCACAGCGTTTGCCTGGTCGCAGTATGTCGACGGCACCTATCAGGTGGTGCTGCGAACCCGCGATGCCGATGGGGCTCTCGGCCGACCACGCATCCTGAGCAGTGGCAATGCGGCGGCGGCCTACGCGCTGCATCCGCATCTGGCGACGACCACCGATGGCCGGTTGTGGTGTGCCTTCGACGAAGTGCTGGTCTATGGCCATGGCGGCAGCGGGCCGACGCGGTTGCGGCCGGTCAGCGAGCTCGGCGACGACCCCGACCGGGTGATCGGAATGCGGCCGCCGGGCGCCAGCGTGCCGCCGGAGTTGATCCCCGACATGGACGCGCGCATTCGGGTGGTCGAAGTGCTCGAGGACGAGGTGCGCGAGGCACCGGGGGAGTTGGCATCCCGGCTCGATGTGGTCCCCGCGGGTTTGCCCAAACTGGTCGGCACCGCCGATGGCGGGCTGGCGGTGACCTACCGAGTGCACCGGCGATTGCCGTTGATGACGTTCTATTGGGAGGTGGCCGCGCAGGTCTTGGGGCCGCAGGGGTGGCTGTCGCCAGTCACCTTCAGCGGCACGGACGGCACGTTGGAGGAGGCTTCGGTCGCTGCAACCCGTGGTGGAGTCGTCATCGCTGCCGCCATGGATCGACGCCTCGAGCGGGCTCTGACCTGGACCGAAGGCTTCGGCGGGCGCGATTGTCCGTATCTGTACGAACATCACGGGTCGATCATCTGGCACAGCATCCACGGGTTGGGCCAGATCGTGCTGGCCACGCTCGACTCGGCTGGGCCGGTATGGCGACCCGATCAGGACGCGGGTCGCCATACCCCCGCCGTGGCGCCCGCTGCCGAGCGGGTCGAGATGCGCCGCTGGGCCACCCGAGCCACCGGGCGCGCGCAGGCGCCGCGTCGCAGCGTGCACCTGAACGGCGTCGAGCACCACTTGTATTGGGGCGACCTGCACCGACATTCCCTGGTCAGTCGGTGCACCTCAGGGGACGAGCCGAGCCTGGAAGACTTCTACCGCTACGCCTGGGATGTGTGCGACTACGACTTCTGGGCCGTCACCGATCACGCCGAGAACTCCTCGGACTACCAGTGGTGGAGCATCCAGAAGATCGCCGACCTGTTTCACATCCCCGGCGCCTTCGTCCCGCTCTACGGCTTCGAATGGACCTCACCCGGCAGCGGCCATCAGAACGTGATTTACGGCGACGTCGAGCGCGGGGCACCGATCTTCTCGGCGTTCGCCGACGACACCAACACCCCGGACGGGTTGTGGCGAGGGCTTGCCGAGCACCCGGAATACCCGGCGATCACCATCCCGCACCACCCGGGCGCGGCGATGGTCTACAACGACTGGGACTACAACGACCCGACATACAGCAGGCTGGTCGAGATCTTCCAAGCCTGCCGCGGTAACTACGAGACACCGGGGTGTTTCCGGCAATACTCCGACGGCACCGTGACCGGCACTTTCACCCTCGACGGGCTGATGCGGGGTTACCGGTTTGGCTTCGTCGCCTCATCCGACCACGGTCATGGGGCCAGCTATGTCGGTGCCTACGCTCCATCGTTGGACCGCGCCGAGGTCTTCGATGCCTTGCATTCTCGGCGCACCTTCGCTGCGACGACGCGTGACGTCTCGCTGGCGGTATGGCTGCGGGGCAGCGACTCCGGGGAGGCGCTGATGGGTGAGGAAGCGCAGATCTTGGGCGCGCGCACGGTCAGCGTGCACGCCAGCGGGTATACCGACCTGGCGCGGGTCGAGATCCTCCGCGACGGGCAGGTCGTGCACGTGGTGTCGCCTTCGGTCACCGGGGCCGGTGAGATCGCAGTGGGTATGCGGGTCGAGTGGGGCGAGGCCGAGGGCACCACGGTCTGGGATGGCACGTTGCGAATGGTCGACGCATACGGTGATGCCGCTCGGATACTGTCGACGCCGTTTTGGGGGCCGGCTGTCTTTGCAGTCAACGACACGGCGGTGTCATGGCGGGCTACCACGCGCAGTTTCGGCGAGCCGTATGGGGCTCAGCGGGGTGACGTCGAGGTCACGCTGGTCGGCCTCCCGTCAGCGGTCGTCGAGGTGTCGATCGGCGAACGGTCGGTGCAGTTGACTCTCGGCGAGATTCTCGAACGCCTCGCTCGCGACGGGCGGGTCGACATACCGGGGCCAGCAGGGGCGCATGGACGCGCCGGATTGCAACCCTCCGTCGGCGGGTTGACCTCGCTCGGGGTGCGTGAGTTGGCCTTCGACTGGACCGATCACGACCTTGACCGAGCGGGTGCGTCGGACGTGGCGACCTTCTACTACGTTCGGGCTTACCTCGTCGATGGCGAGATGGCCTGGTCCTCACCGAACTGGCTCACTTAGCCCTCCGTCGAGGCGCTTACCGGGAGGTGGCGTGAGTGTCCCGGTCGAGGAGTTGCTGGCGATCAACTGGTTGGCGTCATACCGACGCTTGTTGACGCAGTTGTGGTCGCTGGAGTTCGCCCCTGGATGTGGACACGCCGGGGCGGACCGGTGCTGCGGCATACCTGGAGGACGGGCAGCCGGTCGAGACTAAGGTGTGACAACGATGGCGTGGCGACCTAAACGAAGTGCGGGTTGATGGTCACACCGGCCCGTTGGTGATGCTGCGTGTCGACGACGACGACATCATGAGAGCGCCGACTTCTTGGCCCAGCTCGATCCGCACATCATTCCTGCGCATCACGGGTGGGTGGTCAGTTTGGGGTATGGGCGTGCCGCGCGCACGCACCGAGCAGGCCTGGTCGACTTCCGAGAGTGGGTGACGCCGTTGATGCGATCGGCCAGGCGTACATCGGGCGGTATGACGCATCCAGCGCAGATCTCGACATCTCGCCACTGTTCCACCATCGACTGGTGCACCGGCAGTTGCCGACGATCCTCGACTCGCGCTCACTGGCGTGGGTTCACGTCAAGCATCCCTGGCAGGACACTCGCGTCGGGGTCGATCCCGAGCAGGCACGCGCGGTCATGCTCCCGGGACATCGCAAACTGTCCTCGTATGACGGCGATTGGGACACGGTGCTCAGCGCCTTTCCGCATTTGCGGGCCGATATTCGGCGGGCCCAACGACGGCATAGCCAAGTGCGCTCGAGGTCCACCGCGACATCGTGCTCAACCGGTGAATGCGTGAGCTGGCCTTCGACTGGACCGACCCGAGTCCGCTGACAGACGTGTCCTTCTACTACGTGTGGGCTTATGTCGTCGATGGCGAAATGGCCTGGTCCTCATCGATCTGGGCTCTGCTCAGTGGGACGGTAGGCGCCGGAGCGGGGTCTGATGTCGAGCACGATGACTAGGTGTTGCCTGTCGTCGATCTCGTACAGCACGAGCCAACTTCGACCGAGCCGCGCGCTGTAGATCCCCGCGAGTTCGTCTGTCAGGGCCTTCCCGACCCGCTGCGGATTTTCAAGCAGAGGGCCGTCGATGAACTCAACCGCAGCTGTTGCGACCTCGTGGGGGAGCCGATCGGCGAGCGCAAAGTCTCGGGTTCGGACTTGATTTCCTCGGTTTCGCGCACGGCGAGGTAGGTCTCGACGGCGTGGGCCACATCAAAACGACACCGTTCTGGTGTTTGGTGACACGGCTGCGGTCAGTGGCTAGGGACGGCTGTCGCGTGAATCTGACGGGGCGAAGAGGCCCAGCATGATCGAGACGATGCTGATGATCAGCGCACCGAAGATCGCGTCCCACCAGAAGTCACCAACCTCGAAG
>JBBSNC010000034.1:0-15637 GCA_038232855.1 Actinomycetales bacterium | reverse complement strand
CGGCGGTGGCTCCACATCTGCAGACGGTCGGCCCTCGAGTCAGCACTGATGCGATTAGGGGTGATGGGCGGGACCTTCGATCCCATCCACCACGGTCACCTGGTAGCCGCCAGCGAGGTGGCCTCGTTGCTGGCGCTGGACCAAGTTGTGTTCGTCCCTACAGGCATGCCGTATCGCAAGGAAGCCACGTCGGTCAGTCCCGCCGAGCACCGGTATCTGATGACAGTAATCGCGACCGCCTCCAACCCCCGCTTCACCGTCAGTCGCGTCGATATCGACCGCAACGGCCCGACATACACCCGCGACACCCTGCACGACCTGGCGGCGCAGCACCCCGGTGATGAGTTGTTTTTCATTACCGGTGCCGACGCGTTGGCGCAGATTCTGTCGTGGAAGGGTGTTGAGGAGTTGTGGCAACTGGCGCATTTCATCGGCGTGACCCGGCCCGGGCATGAGTTGACCGACCACGGCCTGCCCAAGGACCGGGTGACCCTGCTGCAGATCCCAGCGATGGCGATCTCGTCTACGGACTGTCGCGAACGCACTGCAAGCGGACAGCCCGTCTGGTATCTCGTGCCAGACGGCGTGGTGCAACACATTGGCAAGTATCAGCTGTATTCAAGGGAGAACTGAGTGACGGCAAGCACACGCGCGGTTGAATTGGCCCTCGCGGCTGGTGCGGCAGCACAGGAGAAACTGGCCGAAGACGTCGTGGCATTGGACGTGAGCGGACAATTGGCGCTGACGGATGTGTTCGTTATCGCGTCTGCGCCGAACGAGCGGCAGGTCAGCGCCATCGTGGATGCCGTGCAGGAACGCATGCTGCAACTTCAATCGAAGGCTCTGCGGCGTGAGGGCGTGCGCGAGGCACGTTGGGTGCTGTTGGACTTCGGCGAGATCATCGTGCACGTCATGCATGGCGAGGATAGGGCGTTCTACGACCTCGAGCGGCTCTGGAAAGACGCGCCGAGCGTGGCGTTGACCGGCCCAGCACATCCCGAGCAGTGAGCGCGCAGGAGGCCCGGCGACTCATCATTTGGCGGCACGGCGAGACCGATCACAACGCGAAAGGTGTTTATCAGGGGCAACGCGACACTGAGCTGTCGGTCCGGGGGGTGGCCGAAGCTGCCGCAGCCGCAGTCGTCCTGGCCCGGTATGCCCCGCAGCGCATCGTGTCCAGTGACCTGGTGCGCGCCGCAAGCACGGCTACCGCTTTGAGCGGGTTGGTCGATTGTGAGGTCGAACACGATCCTCGCCTCCGAGAGATCGACGTCGCCGATTGGGCCGGACTCACGCACGCCGAGGTGGCTCAGCGCTATCCGGTAGAAACCGCAGCCATTGCGGCCGGGCAGGACGCGCGTCGCGGCGGCTCTGGAGAAGACATGACTGATGTGGCCCGAAGAACTAGGACCGCTGCGGACGAGGTCTGGCAGGCACTGTCGCCCGGGCGGACAGCGGTTCTGGTCACCCACGGCTTGGCTGCCCGCGCCCTTGTCAGCGACCTGCTGAAGTGGCAGCCCATGCACATGTGGCTCACCGTAGGGAGCCTGTGCAATTGCCATTGGGCTGAAGTGTGCGGGAGCGACGGCGGGTTCCAGCTCGTCAGTTGGAACCAGGGGGCTCAGCCTGGTCCTCGCTGACCAGCGATTTGGCTCCGGGCCGGTCGGTATGGGTACTATTTGCCGTTCCCTTCGGGGCTGTGGCGCAGCTGGTAGCGCACCTCCATGGCATGGAGGGGGTCAGGGGTTCGAGTCCCCTCAGCTCCACCGATGGCAATTGCGAGTCGCGACAAGGCGGGCCGATCCGGTCCGCCTTTCGTGTTGGTGGACGCGAGCGGCCGGTCGATCGCACCTCAATCTATTCTTTACTGAATTTTGACTTTGATGGTTTGCTCTTGAATAGCGCGGACCTATTCCGGATGAAGTCTCGTCTCTGGGATACCTAGAAGTGTCGGGCAATGAAATACCGATCAGAGTCGTCCTGTACTATTAGCGGCATCGACTCGGATATTTGAACTTGGACCCCCTTCTCGCGCCAACAGATCTATCGGTGCGCGCGCGGGTCGGCACGAAGAACGTGCAACCAATCCACTAGTTGAGGGGCTCCGAATAACCGGCATGAGCCAGAAGACCAGTCTCCGCATTGGGGCGTTCGGCGTCCTGTCCGGAGGCATCGGCGTGACTGCTGGCGTCTTGGCCGGTGAGGCCGTCGCCGCTGTCAGCTCTGGAGTGACTGGTCCCGTTCTGGCCGTCGGCAACCGAGCCGTTGATTGGGCTCCCCGCCCCGCCAAAGAGTTCGCCATCGAGACGTTCGGGACGGCAGACAAGCCAGTCTTGATCGGATCCGTTCTTGCTGTCGTCGTGGTGCTCGCACTCATTCTCGGATGGGTAGGGACCCGCCGACGTGGCCTCGCGGTGATCGGCTTCAGCGCGCTGGTCGCCATTGCCGGCCTCGCCATAATGACCGACCGCGCCGCCAGCGCGGGGCCGTTTGTCCGGGTCCTGCCTGTCGTGGCCGTGGCCTTCGTCGGCATCGGGGGTTTTGCCTGGATGCTGCACGCGCTGACACCGGGGCTTTCGGTTCGCGGTGCCCATCGGGAGCCGAAAGCCGATGCGGCACTGACACCCAACCGTGCATCCACCAAGAACACCAACGCACAGGACACCGGCAGCGGACACGCACCAGTCGGTTTCGATCGTCGAGCATTCGTGATAGCCGCGTCGGCGGTCGCCGCCACCGGTGCAGTCGCGGGTGTCGTATCCCGCGCTTTCGGTGGTGCCGCCGCTGCTGGTTCACGCGAGGCCCTCAGCTTGCCGGCTGCGACCAGGACCGCGCCGGCCATCCCAGCAGGGGTGACGTTTGAAGACATCAAGGGGCTAAGCCCATACATCACCCCAAATGCAGATTTTTATCGAGTAGATACAGCATTGAAGATTCCGGACGTTCCCTTGGATGGCTATCGCCTCCGGATTCACGGAATGGTGGACAATCCACTCGATCTAAGTTTTCAGGACCTTCTCGATCGCGACTTGGTCGAAAAGCGGCTGACGCTGACCTGCGTCTCTAACCCGGTGGGCGGAGAATACGTCGGGAATGCCACCTGGCTTGGCGTTTTGATGCGCGATTTGCTCAAAGAAGCCGGTGTGCAATCGGGCGCCGATGCGGTTAAATCCACTAGTTCTGACGATTTCACCGCGGGCACGCCGTTGTCAGTATTGACTGATGACCGCGATGCTTTGGTTGCTGTCGGAATGAACGGCGAACCGCTCCCCTTGGCGCACGGTTTCCCGGTGCGGATGGTGACCCCAGGCCTGTATGGATATGTCTCGGCGACAAAGTGGCTGGTCGATCTCGAGGTCACGCGTTTCGCTGACTTTTCGGCATACTGGACCGATCGTGGGTATGCGGCGCAGGCACCGATAAAGTTGTCTTCGCGCATCGACGTTCCCGCATCCTTCGCCCAACTGGACGCTGGTGACGTGACCGTCGCCGGGGTCGCCTGGGCTCAGGATCGAGGAATTGAGAAGGTCGAGGTGCGGGCCGGCGACGGGGACTGGAACGAAGCCGAACTTGCAGCGGTCGACAGTGACGACACCTGGCGGCCGTGGCGCTGGACCTGGCCCGCAGACGCGGGCAGTCAACGGCTTGAAGTCCGTGCTACCGACGGCACGGGCGAAACACAAACGTCCCAACGGGAGCCAATTGCTCCTGATGGGTCCACTGGTTGGCACAACGTCACGGTCACCGTCAGTTAGCGGCCCATGCAGATTGATGGGCGCCGTCCGTCAACAGCCAGCCACCCTTTACCCCCCAAAGAAAGGCACCACCATGCGCGTACAGAAGATGTTCCTTACCGTTGCGATGGCCTCCGTGCTGACGGTGTCAGCCTGTGGCAGCGATGACGAAGCCCCGGCAGCCGACGAAACGTCAGCGGCCGAGAGCGAAGACACCGCGGCCGACGAAGACACCGCGGCCGAAGAAGACACCGCCACCGAAGCCACGGCCGAAGAGACTGGCGATGCGGCCGACCCGGCCGCCAACCTGGTGGGCCCGGGCTGCGCCGACTACGCCGCTGCCGTGCCCGAGGGCGACGGCTCGGTGGCCGGTATGGCCCAGGACCCCGTTGCAGTTGCCGCAGGCAACAACCCGTTGCTGACGCAGCTGACCGCGGCCGTGTCCGGCGGGGTCAACCCCGACGTTGACCTGGTCGACACGCTCAATGGTGACGAGTTCACCGTCTTCGCCCCGGTCGACGACGCTTTCGCGGCTGTCGATGCTGACACGATGGACACGTTGTCCACGGACGCCGATGCCTTGACGGGCCTGCTCACCTACCACGTGATCCCCGGTCAGTTGGCCCCGGCCGACGTCATAGGCGACCAGACCAGCGTCCAGGGTGGCGCTGTCACGGTGACCGGCGAAGGCGACGAGATCATGGTCAACGACGCCAACGTGATCTGTGGCGGCGTCCAGACTGAGAACGCCACGGTCTACTTGATCGACGCAGTTCTGACCCCCCCAGCCGAGTGATTCGCAGCCGTGACGCTGTCCCGGAAGGGACACCCAGAGGCGTCATGGCACCTGATTTGCTCAGCATGCCCATCCCGAGATCCCTCAATCGATCTCGGGGTGGGTTTTGCGTTGTCCCACAGCGGCGGCGACGATGGTGAAGACATCTTCCGGCAACACAGCACCGATGCGTCGCACCGCCGCAGGGTCGAGTTGCAGCACGCGATCGACTCGCACCTCGCTGGGCCGCCGGTCGCGATCCCAGTCGCCAGCGCCGATATCCACCCAGTAGCGGCCCCAACGGGCTTCGTCCTCGGCGTCACGGTCGTGGTCTTGGCTCGTCAGCTGCAGTGCCAGCAGCAAACCCTGGTGCCTACCAATGACAAGAACCGGGCGATCCTTGCCTCGGCTGTAGTCCTCCTCATATGGCACCCACGTCCACACAACCTCCCCAGGGTCGGCGAAGTCGTCGTTGATCGGCGCGTACGTCAGGGCCGGTGACCCCAGACAATCTCCGGCGTAGGCATGCTGCCCTTGCCATTCTTCGTCTCGCTGGTGAGCTGAAGGACGTCGAAGGGTTGCCCTACGCACGTCGTTGCGCGCGCGAGCCAGACCTTTGGAGACGGCGCGAAAGACCATCCGCTGAGCGTAGCGGCGTGCGATTGTGATCGGCGCCGGCTGAGCCTCCAACCGCGACACCGGCAGGCCGCAGCCGATCGGGACAGTTTCGGGCCGGTGGCAGCGTCCGTCATGCTGGCTAGGTGTCCCTGACCTTGACGTTCGCCATCGTGCTCCTCGCCGCCGTGTTGTTGTCGGCACAGGCGAACCGGACGATCATGTCCACCGCAGTCATCTTTCTGGTGGCCGGCTTCGTGGCCGGGCAGGGGGTTTTCGGGTGGATTGACCTCGCACCCGGCGATGAAGTGGTGTCGTTGGGAGCCGAGCTTGCCTTGTTTGCGGTGCTCTTCACCGACGGGATGAAAGTGGGCTGGAAGGATCTGCGTTCGGCGTGGCGGCTGCCTGGCCGAGCGCTCGCCTTCGGCCTGCCGCTCACGCTGCTGTTGACCGCTGTGCTGGCGCACTTCGTCGCGGGGCTCGCCTGGCCTGAAGCGCTGCTCATCGGAGCTATCTTGGCGCCGACGGACCCAGTCTTCGCCTCCGCGCTGGTCGGTAACAAGCGGGTCCCCGGCCGGCTTCGCCATCTGCTCAATGTGGAGTCTGGAGTCAATGACGGGTTGGCGCTGCCGTTTGTGTTGATCTTGCTGGCGACAGCCGAGGGGTCTGGGGATCTACACCTGGGGGAGTTGGGCACGGAGATCCTGGTCGGACTGTTGATCGGGGTGATCGTGCCGTGGCTGGCTATCAAGCTCGAAGGCCTGTCCATCTTCTCCGCCTCGGCCATCTATGCTCCGCTGAACGGCTTCGCGATCGGCCTGCTGGTGTTTGCGTTCAGCGAGGCCTTTCACGGCAACCTGTTTCTTGCTGCCTTCGCCGCTGGTATCACGGTCGCCACGGTCGGGGAAGGTCAGCGCGAATCGTTCGAACTCTTCGGTGAGCTCCTGGCCGAGTTGCTCAAACTGTTTGCGCTCCTGGTGTTCGGTGCCCTCATCTCGGTGGAGTTCCTGAGCGAGATCCCCTGGACCGGATGGCTCTTCGCAGTCCTGGCGCTGCTGCTGGCTCGACCGCTGGCCCTCGCGCCCTGTTTCATCGGGACCGAGCTGAGCGCACGGGAGCAGGGTGCCGCGATGTGGTTCGGACCGAAAGGTTTCGCATCGGTCGTCTACGGCCTGATCGTGCTGAACAGTCCGTTGGTCGCAGCTGACGAGATCTATCACCTGGTGGCGCTCACTATCGTGATCTCGATTTTGGCGCACTCCTCGACCGACGTGGTGGTGGCAAGGTGGTTCGACGAACCGGGGGAGACACCGCACTGGCACGGTGAAGAGCCCGACTCGGGCCCACCTGCGCCGACCCACGGATCGCCGACCCACGGATCCACGGGACACGGGAATGCGCCTGGATGAGTCGTCGCGTGGGAGACTCAGAGGCTCATCCACCATTCCCGATGCCTGACGAGGTCCCTCCCGCGTGTCCCCGATTGCCCGCGTAGCCCCGCAACCAGCGGCCACCCCCGCCGAGGTGATCCGCAATTTCTGCATCATTGCGCACATCGACCACGGGAAATCCACGTTGGCCGACCGGATGTTGCAGATCACCGGCGTGGTGGACGAACGAGCCATGCGCGCCCAGTATCTGGACCGGATGGACATCGAGCGCGAGCGCGGCATCACGATCAAGAGCCAGGCTGTGCGGATGCCCTGGGCGTTCCAAGGCGCAGGGGACGCGGTTGGCCAGCCGACGGCATACGTGCTCAACATGATCGACACCCCGGGTCACGTTGACTTCACCTACGAAGTCAGCCGATCGCTGGCCGCCTGCGAGGGCGCTGTGCTATTGGTCGACGCCGCTCAGGGAATCGAGGCGCAGACGCTGGCCAACCTGTATCTGGCGATGGAAAACGAACTGTCGATTATCCCGGTGTTGAACAAGATCGACCTGCCCGCCGCGCAGCCGGAGAAGTATGCCGAGGAGTTGGCCAACCTCATCGGTTGCGACGTCAGCGACGTGCTTCAGGTCAGCGGCAAGACCGGGCAGGGCGTGACCGAACTGCTTGACCGGATTGTGCGGGATCTGCCTCCGCCGGTCGGAGATGCTGATGCGCCACCGCGCGCGATGATCTTCGACTCGGTCTATGACACCTACCGAGGTGTCGTGACATATGTGCGCGTCATCGACGGATCGCTGAGCGCTCGCGAGAAGATCACCATGATGTCGACCCGGGCTACCCACGAGTTGCTCGAGATCGGAGTCATCTCACCTGAGCCGGTCAAATCCAAAGGGCTTGGGGTCGGCGAGGTGGGCTATCTGATCACCGGGGTCAAGGACGTTCGGCAGTCCAAAGTCGGCGACACAGTGACCGGCACCAGCCGGATGGCGACTACGGCGCTCGGCGGATACAAAGACCCTCGGCCGATGGTCTTCTCCGGTCTCTATCCCATCGACGGGTCGGACTATCCGACCTTGCGGGACTCTTTGGACAAACTGAAACTCAACGACGCGGCCTTGGTCTATGAGCCTGAAACCTCCGTCGCCCTCGGCTTCGGATTTCGCGTGGGCTTCTTAGGGATGCTGCACCTGGAGATCATCCGTGAGCGGCTCGAGCGCGAGTCCAACCTCGACCTGATCTCGACGCTGCCGAATGTCGAGTATCTCGTTCAGATGGACGACGGGTCCCAGGTGCATGTCACCAACCCGAGTGAGTTCCCTGCCGGCAAGATCGCCGAGGTCACCGAGCCGGTCGTGCGCGCGACTATCCTCACCCCGAGCGAATACATCGGCGCGGTGATGGAGTTGTGCCAGACGCGGCGCGGCGCCCTGCGGGGGATGGACTATCTTTCACCGGAACGTGTGGAGATGCGCTACACCCTGCCCTTGGCAGAGATTGTCTTCGACTTTTTCGATGCGCTGAAGTCCCGGACACGCGGCTACGCCTCGTTCGAGTACGAGCCCGACGGTGAACAAACGGCTGAACTGGTCAAGGTCGACATCCTGCTGCAAGGCGATCAGGTCGATGCGTTCAGTTCGATCGTGCACAAGGACAAGGCCTACGCCTACGGCGTACTGATGGCCGGGACGTTGAAGGATCTGATCCCGCGGCAGCAGTTCGAGGTGCCAATACAGGCAGCCATTGGCGCTCGGGTCATTGCTCGCGAAACGATCCGGGCCATTCGCAAGGACGTGCTTGCCAAGTGCTACGGCGGTGACATCAGCCGCAAGCGCAAACTGCTGGAGAAGCAGAAAGAGGGCAAGAAGCGGATGAAGATGGTAGGCACGGTCGAAGTGCCGCAGGAAGCCTTCATCGCGGCGCTGTCGCAGGACGGCGGGGCGGTCGAGAAGGCTAAGAAGTGAGCGCGCCTACGCACGGATCGGGGCAGGCTCGCGTGGGACGGACCCGGTCGTTCACCAGGCGCGGGTCGCGTATGCCGTCCGGCCACCAGTCTGCATACGACGCCATGGTCGCCGAATTTGTGATTGAGGTGCCCCGGGCGAGCAGTGGCGATGACACCAGCGTTGATCCGGCATACACGCTAGATATTGCAGCCGCCTTCGGTCGTCGTGCACCGCTGGTGATCGAGATTGGTCCGGGCTCGGGCGATGCGCTGCGTGCAGGGGCCGCAGCCCGGCCGGACTGGAACTTCCTGGCGATTGAAGTGTGGCGGCCGGGCATCGGGCAGGCGCTGGCTCGGATGCGTCAAGCGCCCTTGCCGAATGTGCGATTCATCGAGGCCGACGCGGCCTTGACGATGGCGACGATGCTGCCTGCGGGTTGTGCCCACGAGGTGTGGACGTTCTTTCCTGACCCTTGGCCTAAGCGAAAGCATCATCCTCGCAGGCTGGTCAACGACGCCTTCGCGACCAGCGTCGCATCCGTGTTGGAGTCGGGCGGGGTGTGGCGGTTGGCCACTGACTGGGAGCCCTACGGCGCGCGGATGCGGCAGTTGTTGGACGCAGACAGCCGCTTCGAGGTGACCTTGGTGGAGCCCGCGCCACTGCGACCCACCACTCGATTCGAGCGCAAGGGCCTCGATGTTGGACGATCCATCACCAACCTCAATTACCGCTGCCGCTGACCCCTTGAACCTAAGGGGTGTTCAGGGTGCAGACGCCACCACTGGCTTCGGAGTCCCCAGGGGAGTCGACGGCGTGGCTGAACCGGTTCGAGTGGCTTTGACGCTTCAATGTGAATAGGTCCCTGCTCGGTGTGAGCGAGCAGGGCCCTGACCACCCACAAGGGTGTGGCCCCTCGCGAAGTATGAGTTCGCCAGGGGCCACGGGTGACCGGCGTGATGCTCCGATCGAACGCATGGTGTCGGCGGGTCTCCGTGCTCCATCACGAGCACGTTTCACCAGGTCAAGACCTGGATTGAGAATCCGCGACTGCCTTGCGATCGGCCTACCGTTTGACGGGTTGGCGTTCAATGATCATTACCCGAACCGGCGCTGAATGCAAGGGCTAGTCGAGAAAAATACAGCTTCCTCGGCGTGTCTTCTTGGCGAGGTGTTCCTCGTGTGGCTGGTGATGCTGTTGATCGCTTGCGGGGCATGTCTGATGCCCCGCAGTGGGTCAATCAGTCGTCGGCAGCCTCTCGTCCACGGCGGACGATGACCGGATCCGGATCTTGCACGATCTCGTGATCCTTGCCGGCATACTCGAACCCGCTGAGGAAGGTGCGCATCGCGTTGATTCGCGAGCGCTTCTTGTCGTTGGACTTGATCGTTGTCCACGGTGCATGGTCAGAATCGGTTCGCGCAAACATCGCTTCCTTGGCCTCGGTGTAAGCCTCCCAGCGGTCAAGGGATTGGACGTCCATCGCAGACAACTTCCACTGACGAACCGGGTCGAGTTGCCGGATCGCGAAGCGAGTGCGCTGCTCGTTGCGCGTCACCGAGAACCACAGTTTGGTCAGTGACGTCCCGGAATCCACGAGCATCTGCTCGAATGCAGGCACCTGCTGCACGAACTGCTCGTACTGATCGTTGTTGCAGAAGCCCATCACGCGTTCCACTCCAGCTCGGTTGTACCAAGACCGGTCGAAGAGCACGATGTCGCCATAACTAGGTAGGTGCTTGACGTAGCGCTGGAAATACCACTGCCCGAGCTCGGTTTCGGTCGGCTTCGTCAACGCCACGACACGTGCGCCGCGCGGATTGAGATGCTCCATGAATCTCTTGATGGAGCCGCCCTTGCCGGCGGCGTCCCTGCCCTCGAAGATCACGACGTGTCGCGTGCGCGTCTTGCGGGCCCAATCCTGGAACTTCAGCAGTTCGACTTGCAGTAGGTATTTCTCGACGTCGTAGTACTCGCGGGTCATACGTGAGTCATACGGATAGCCCTCGCGCCACGTGTCGACAGCACTGCCATCTGGTGCTATCAGGTCAGGATCGGAGCCGTGATCATCGCGGACGGTGTAACCCTCGGCTCGCAACTGGTCGATGTATTCCCGTAGCTGAGTGTGCACACCACAAACTGTAGTAGTTCAGCTCACCTGGGACACTTCGAGGTATGCCGCCCACTATGACTCCCGGTCAGCCCGCGCCTGTGGACGGCTCCCTGCCTCAGCACAGCCTGGCGACGCTCAACAACCGCGACTTCGGCCTCTACGTCCATGTGCCGTTTTGCCGGGTGCGATGTGGCTACTGCGACTTCAACACCTACACCGCACTCGAGCTCGGACCGAGTCCGGGCGCCAGCGCAGCGACCTTCGCGCAGGCCACGATGATCGAGTTGAACCTTGCCGCCCGCGTCCTCGAGGGTGCCGATAGGCCCGGACCCACTGCGGTCAGCACCATCTTCATCGGCGGTGGCACGCCGACGCTGCTCCCGCCCAGCGACCTGGTGCAGATTGTGGACGGCATCCGGTCGCGATGGCCCCTGCATGACGATGTCGAAATCACGACCGAGGCCAACCCCGACACCATCACCTCGGCGCTCGCGCATGTCTTGGCGCACGCAGGGTTCACCAGGGTCAGCCTCGGGATGCAATCGGCGGTGCCCCATGTCTTGGCGACCTTGGACCGCACTCATCAGCCGGACAACGTGGCCAGCGCCGTTCGCGCCGTGCGCGGAGCCGGTATGCAGGTCAGCCTCGATTTGATCTATGGCACGCCTGGTGAATCCCTGGCCGACTGGCAGGCGAGTCTGGATGCGGCGTTGGCATGCGAACCCGACCACGTGTCCGCTTACGCCCTGACGATCGAGCCGGGGACAGCGATGGGGGCCGCCGTGCGCCGCGGCACCCTGCCCAGACCCAGCGACGACGACGAGGCAGACAAATATGAAATCGCTGACACCGCGCTCAGCTCGGCGGGGTTTGACTGGTATGAAATCTCCAACTGGAGCACCTCGTCGGCGACACGGTGCCGGCACAACCTGGCGTATTGGCGTGGCGACAACTGGTGGGGCATCGGCCCCGGAGCACACAGCCACGTCGGCGGGACTCGGTGGTGGAACGTGAAACACCCCGCCGCGTATGCCGACCGCCTAAAAACTGGCGCCAGTCCCGCCCATGCGCGCGAAGTCCTCACCGCGGAGCAGCAGTACGACGAGTCGGTGCTGCTGAGGATCCGATTAGCAGCCGGCCTCGACCTCGCGGTCCTCGGTGCCCAGGGGAGGCAGGCGGTGGCTGGCCTCGTGGCGTCGGGCCTTCTGGATGGCCGGTCGGCGCTGCGGGGTAGGGCACTGTTGACGCGTCGGGGCCGTCTGATGGCCGATACGGTTGTCCACGCGCTGTTGGCTTAATCCGCCCTGGCGATCAGGCGCAAGGAGACCCCCGGCCATCGGCTGACCGGGAGCACACGTTCCAACGCGACAATGGCCCGCAATGCGCGATTGACCACGGGGTGCAGGCGCTCGAGGTCACTCCCGGAGCTGGCGCGGCGACGCAGCGTCACGACCGGTCGCAGCAGGACGTTCCAGGATCGGACCTGCTCGACGGTGAATCCATTACGCGAAAAGAGATCCAGCAGTTCCATCTGGGTATAGCGCCGTACGTGATCGACCGCCTCGTCGTGCGCGCTCCATAACCGGGGGTCTGCAGGCACCGCGATCAACACCAGCCCCCCTGGTCGCAGGACTCGGTGGATCTCGCGTACAGCGGCGTCGTCATCCTCGATGTGCTCCAGGACGTCGTAGGCCACGACGGCGTCCATGCCGTCCTGTGCACACGGCAACGCGGTGGCATCAGCTCGGATGACTGGCAGGCCGCGATCACTGGCGATCTGCGCACCCACGGCTCCGTATTCAAGCGCCAGGGCCTTCCAGCCGGCCGCGCGAAGCACCCTGGTGTTTCCGCCCCCGGCCGCGCCGATATCCAGAGCGGTGCCGGGATCCAGTTGGGCCAGGTCTGCGGCCAACAGGTGTCGGCGCTCGCGGTACCACCAATGCTCATCTTCGAGCTCGGCCAATGTGCGGATCTCCGCATGGTCCAACGCAGAATCCTTTGGGCCGGGCTTACTTCAAAACCGGGAGTTGCAGGGGGTAGGTGTAGATCTCGCCGTTGCTGGCCTTCACGGCACCCATCACGTGCAACACCATGGAGCCAATGAACAACACGATCCACACCGGGACCGCGACGATCAATCCGACCCCCAGGGTGAAGAGGACCAGCAGCCACATCAGTGCGCTGACAATCCAGATCGACAGGTTGAAGTTGAACGCGCCTGCAGAGGCACGTCTGACCTGCTCGCTGCGGTCCTTGTAGATCGCCCAGATGATGAGCGGGCCCACAAAGTTCAGCAGACCGGCGCTGATGAGGAAGGCAATGGGCGCCGAGAGGTGAGCCAGGATCGACCAGGTCTTCTCTTCAGATGCGCTCAGCGAGGAAGTGGACTGGCCGGTGGGGGGTCCGTACTGCGGCTGAGCTGCATATCCCTGTTGCCCGGGCGGCCCAGACTGACCCGGGTAGGGCTGCTGAGCACCGTACGACTGCTGCTGGGTTGGTGTGTCGGGCTGGGGCTCTGGCTGCTGCGGCTCGGAATGCCCGGCGTGATCGGCAGGCTCGGCGGGTCCGGGCGGCGGGGGAGGCGGTTGCGAACTCATCGTTCACTCCAGTTCTGTTGACGGAACAGTGACAAAGTCGATCAACTCTTCGACGCTCGCTAAGAGCGATGGTTCCACGTCCTGATACGAGCGCACCATGCCCAGGATGCGGTGCCACCCCCACGCTACGTCTTTTTGGCTGGTATGCGGCCAGCCGAGTTCGGCCAGCATCGCGTGCTTCCAGGATCGCCCGCGTTCGATGACCGGCCAGGCATCCAGGCCGAGTCGGACCGGGCGCACCGACTGCCAGACGTCGACATAAGGGTGGCCGAGGATTCGCACCCATCTGGATTCCGGCAAGGCCAAGGCGGCCTCGACGATGCGGGACTCCTTGGTGCCGGGCACGAGATGGTCGACCAACACGCCCATCCGGGCGCTCGAGGTGGGGGCGAATTCCCGAATCACTGCGGACAAGTCATCGACGCCGTCCAACGGCTGGACGACCACGCCTTCGATACGAAGGTCATCGCCCCAGACCTTTTCCACCAATTCGGCATCGTGGCGTCCCTCGACGAAGATCCGCGAGGCGCGAGCCACCCGAGCGGGAGCGTCCTGCACTGCGCGGGAGCCGCTGGCGGTGCGAGTGCCCGCCTGCCGGGCCTGCGCCCCTGCGGCGGCATGCTCAGCGGCCGGCGCGGTCAACACCACGGGGGCTCCATCGACCAAGAACCCTGGGCCCAACGGAAATCCGCGAACCTTCCCGCGCCGATCCTCAAGGTGGATGACCTGCATACCCCCGGCCTTCTCCACCCGGACCACAGCCCCACACCAGCCGGTGCCCACATCCTCGACGACAAGGCCCACGTCGGCCACGATCGGCACGGACCGCCCCCGCGGGGGCACCTTCCAGTCACCGGTCATAACGTCGGCTCCGTATCGATCGCTCACCGAGGCAGTCTCTCAAGTGAGAGGCCGAGAACGCGGTGGGCGCGCCTAGGAATCCGCTTCGTACGCTTCATCAATCAGTGCCTCGAGGTCGGCGGTGAGGTCATCCGCACCAGCGAGGTTGTAGGTGTAGTAGTAACGACTGACCTGGCGCTGCACGCGACGACTCGGCTCCGGCCAGGTCACCTCGCGGGTGAGTTTCACGCTCAGAGCGGTCCACTTCGTCATGGTGCGCAGTTGCGTGAACGTGCTGCGGCGCTTGACGAAGAGGCCTACCTGGACGGGCTCGAGCAGCGCATCGGGCAGGTGACTCACCACCTCGATGAGGCGCTGAGCGACGGGACGCTCGTAAGGGGGCGAACTGGCCATCCACTCATCCAGCGTGAGTGCAGGGGCGCAGGTGTGGCCGGCCCGGGTCCGGCCGAACATTCGCCCGCACTCGGGGCAGGTCCAGGTCACCACCACGCGCTTGAGTCTTCCAGAGGCCACAGAGTGGATTGTCGGGTGAACGCGTAGACTTGGCACTCCCGTGACGTGAGTGCCAAAGGCCTATGAGATAGCAGGGGTTGCGGCAGCGATCCGTTGAGTGGAGGTGACCCGTGAGCGACGAGCGCAAGTTGGACGTGCTGCGCGCGATTGTGCAGGACTATGTCCGCACCAGTGAACCGGTCGGCTCACGCGCACTGCTTGAGCGGCATTCCCTGGGAGTCTCAGCCGCCACTGTCCGCAATGACATGGCCGCCCTTGAGGAAGACGGACTGATCACCGCACCGCATACGAGTGCGGGTCGGGTGCCCACCGACGCCGGGTATCGACTGTTCGTGGACCGCCTCTCCAGCATCAAGCCGCTCAGCGGCGCCGAGAAGGTCGCGATCCGGCGCTTCCTCGAGGGAGCTGTTGATCTGGACGACATCGTCGGACGCACGGTGCGCCTGCTGTCCTCGCTCACCAACCAGGTCGCGGTGATGCAATACCCGTCGCTGTCCCAGTCGACCGTGCGGCACATCGAGTTGGTGCCCATCGGTGGTCCGCGGCTCATAGTCGTGCTGATCGTCAACACCGGCCGGGTCGAGCAGCGGGTCATCGAGGTGGGCCACGACCTCACCGATAGTCACGAAGTCATCGCCCATCTGCGTGCGGTGGTGAATCACAGCGCTGCCGGGCAGGCGCTGACGGCAGCGCCGTCGCTGCTCACGTTGTCGCTGGCCGAGATCGAACCCCGCGATCAGGAGATAGCCCGCGCCGTGGTCGCGACCTTGCAGGAGGCGCTCGCTGAGCAGAGCGATGAGCGGCTGGTGATGGCTGGCACCGCAAATCTCGCCCGCGGTGGGAACGATTTCCCGACCTCGCTCGGCGAAGTTTTGCAGGCGTTGGAAGAACACGTGGTGCTTTTGAAGTTGATGGGGAGTAGGGCATCGCTGGACGAGGACGCTGTTGCTGTCAGCATTGGGGCAGAGAACCCTTTCGAGGGACTGCGTACGACCTCAGTGGTGACGACGACATACGGCCCTGCTGGAGGACTCGGGGTGGTCGGTCCAACCCGGATGGACTACCCGATGGCTATGGCGTCGGTGCGTGCAGTTG
>JBBSNC010000033.1:0-15857 GCA_038232855.1 Actinomycetales bacterium | reverse complement strand
CCAACGGCGCCCAACGGGCTGCAGACCGGAAGTGAGCCACACCCGAAGCCGGGTGGGCAGCCGCAAAGAGAGCGAACCCGTCGGGCACCTAGGCCGGTGTCTGGCCAGACACCGGCCTTACAGCCATTGTCTAGTAGCCGCGTATGCGCGCGTCGTGCAGAGGGATCCTGAGTCGTTTTGAGCCGCAAGCTAAGCGGGTGGTAGAGGGCTGATCTGGTCGAGGGCCTCGCCGAGGTTGTCCCGCTCGGTCTCCAAGTCGTAGCGGGTCTGCAGGTTGAGCCAGAACCGGTCACTGGTGCCGAAGTAGCGGGCCAGCCGCAAAGCGGTGTCCGCGGTGATCCGCCGTTTGCCGTGCACGATCTCGTTGATCCGCCGCGGCGGCACCCCGATCGACACAGCCAACCGGTGCTGGGTAACACCCAACGGTTGCAAGAACTCATCGAACAGGATCTCCCCTGGATGAACAGGAGCAATGGTTGTCCTCACGTTCTGCATCTCCTTCAGTGGTAGTCCACGATTTCGATATCTTCTGGGCCTGCCTGCGTCCACACGAAGCAGATCCGCCACTGCTGGTTGATCCTGATGCTGTATTGACCCACCCGGTCACCCTTGAGGGCTTCTAGGCGGTTGCCCGGTGGGACCCGCAGATCATCCAGCGTCTCGGCGGCATCCAACATCACCAACTTGCGCAGGGCTGCCCGCTCGATTCTTGGGTCGATGCCCTTCGCACGCCGGCGTGACCACAAGCGTTGCGTCGCAGTGCCTCGGAACGACTGGATCACACCAAAGCATAACGCGAGACGTTATGCGACGTCCATCCCACGCAGCCACCCCCTCCGCCAGGGACTCCCGACCTGCGACACAGCAACGTCCCCTCCTACCCTGACAAGCGCGTCATGCTGCCGCAAGTGCAGTGGGGCGCAACCGGTGTCTCGGGATGTCAAAATCGAGGGGACACAGCCTGGATGAGATTCGGGCGACCTCCTTACTGCGTCTCGCTTCTCTAGCGTTGCTCGGGCTTGTGCGATTGCGCCACGACATGGCGCACTATGCTACGACCGGGTCTGGGCAGGTCTGGCGGAGTTTCAAGTCTCATCAGCCTCGTTGGTAAGCAATCCTGAGAACTTTCGGGGGAACGTGGTCTGACCTCAGCAAACACCAACGTTCCCCCTCTTGGATCGTCTGGCTGGCGCCCGAAGGGGTAACGTTACCGATCCACAGTCGGGCGCATGAACAGCTCGACACCGGAGCCACTGCTCTTAGCCACCGCAGTGGTCCACTCCGCGACGGCACCCAATCTAGCGACGGGTGCATCCACGCTCGCAAGGGCCGGAGCTATGAGGGCCACCGACTTCGCCACCGCCGAAGGACTCCGCCTGCTGCTGGTCCGCCTCCACTACTCCGGGCCGGACACATGGAAGCACGACGAAGAGGGCGCCGAACTGTTGAAGTTCGCGATGAACAAATACGGAGCGCTGGCGCGCAAGCACGGACTACAGCCGCAGGACGCCGGTGTTGCTGCATTTCACGCTATGTGCACGCGGGCTGTCCGTGCCGCGGCCGACCCATGGGCAGTCATCACCCGGGCCGTCCAGGTCACCCTGATCTACGACTCGCGCGCCCAAGGGCTCCTGTGCTCGACGCACCAAGCCCGCCGATCGAACCTCTCCGCCAACCACGACGCCGAGCGGTTCAGCGACCGCAGGAGCGAACTAGCGGCGTTCCATCCCGCCTTCCACATCCCAGCCGAACAAGACTCCCGCGACTGGGATGAGAACACGGCGAACAGCGACGACGAGGAGCCCAAGAACGCATGGATGGCTGCGGACCAAGCGATTCAGATCATGACCGACCTCGGCTGGCCCCCTGTCGCGGCCCGAGGGTGCATCGAGTACGTCTGCGCTCGCCTCATCAGGAACGGATCACGGGAGGGGGCTTTCGAGTCCCTGCGCCGCGACCACCACGTCGAAGCCTTCCTCGATCTCGACCACGACGCGTGGATGACGGTACTTCGTACCGTCTTGGGAAACCAGCAGGCTGACTTCCGGCACACCACGCGGGGTCGTGGGGTTCTCCTCCTGCTGCTCATGGGCTTCCTGCCCTCAGAAATTGCCGCCCACCAAGAACTCAGCCACGCGATCGAATCCACAGCCCCGACCGAGGAAGGGGCCCGCAGTGCCTGAGCCGACTGGACACATTGAGCTGGAGCGCGCCGTGGAATCGATCAGCATCGGCGTCCGGCACCGGACCAACCCCGAACAGGACCTCGCGCCCTTGATGCGATCCATCGACCGACTAGGACTTCTGCAGCCCGTCACGATCACCCCCGACGGGGTACTCATCTGCGGGCAACGTCGATTGGAAGCAGTCAAGGCACTAGGTTGGCGAACCCTGCGCGTATGGGTGCGCACCGGCCTCTCAGATGACCTAACCAGGCTGCTCGCAGAACAAGACGAGAACTCCCTGCACAAGCCGCTGTCACCACGCGACGCCGCAGCGTTGTACCGCGAACTGAAAGACCTCCTCACCGAAGATGCTGCACGACGGCAACAAGCCTCACGATTCGGGGCCGACCAGGCCGATACCGAATCCCCGGCCGGTGGTCCCGATTCGGGACCACCGCAGATACGGCCCGGGAAGACCGGGCGACAAGCAGCAATGCTGGTCACCCACACCGCCTCCCACACCCGCCTCGAGCAGATCTGCGAGATGGAGCAAATTGCCGCTGACCGTGACCAGCCCGCTGTGGTGCGGAAGGTCGCCCAATCCGAACTAGACCTGGTCCGCCAGGGCGGCGCCGTCGACCCCGCCTACCAGCATGTGAAGACAACGCTACAAGCAGCGGCCACCCAGGCAGCCGACTCTGCGCCCGAGGACCTTGACGCCCTCGCACAGGCGGCGCTCACCCATGCCAAACAGGACCGCGCACGACGCATCCGCGAGAACCGGCTCAAACGAGCCGCCGCCGCGCAGCAGGCGCGCCGGTCCGTGCGCTCCTTCGTCCTCACGTGGGCTGACCTCCAAGACTGGACTGAGCACTACGACGCCGTCGAGGTCGGGCAACAACTCAGCGACGCCGACTGGGTCATGTTCGAGCGCATCATCCAACAGACCAGTGCCTTCGCCGAGACCGCCCGCAGCCAGCGCGGATTGAAGTCCGCCTGACCTCGGGTCGCGGCTGCTCACTCTTGTTTTTGACCAACTTCCGGGGATGCGAAGACACAGGCCATGGCTCTGCTTCGCCGCCCATGAGAACGGTTCTTCAGGTCAATAAGGTCAGACGACGTTGGCGCCAAATCCGCCAGGAGACCAGGCTGGAGTGGGTGACGCCACAGGTGTTTCGCGAGAGCGCCGGGTGAGATCGTCATTCCGACCTTCGCTACGCGATTTCTGCCTCATCGGTGTCGCCATCGGCTATGGCGAGGATTTTCTCCTCGCCTGCGGCTGGAGCCGTCGAGAGGAGCGCACTGTCCGGCTGGTCGAGGCGGAAGGTTCGTTCCAGGTGCGCCGCCGGTGTTGGGTCAACCGTGCGGTCGTGCTCGATGTAGTGGCCTTCGGTAATTGCGGTTGAGGTATGCCCCAGGAAGGTTGCGGCGGCATCGGATCCCATCCCGCGCGCGATGACTGTCGCGGCGGTACGCCGGTACCAGCGCAAGCTGATGCCGGTGTCATTGAGGCCAGCGATTCTGAGAAAATCGCGGAAGGTGCGGCGGACGTTGTAAGGGCTGAGCGGTCCGCCGCTCCGGTTGGCGAAGATAGTCCGGCCGCTGTCCTCGAGACTCATCAGGTTGAGCCTTCGTTGGAGCACCTCGGCCGCGAAGTTCGGTACCGCGACATGGCGCACCGAGGCATCGGTCTTTGGGTGATCCTGTCGCATCGCGCCTCTGCCCTTACTCTGCACCACGGTGCCCGTGACGTGGGCGATCATCCCCTCGGGTCCGTTCGTGATGTCACGACGTCGTAAGGCAAGCGCTTCTCCGGGCCGCAGCGCCGTGCCCAACAGCACCTCAATGATGTCGCGGACCTGGCCATCGCTCTTGGGGCCAGGCAGGCCCGGCCCGCTGCGCCAGGTCGCCGCGGCTTCGCGGATCGCGGATCGCGGCTATCTGAGCCGAGGTGAGCGCTTTGCGGGGAGAACTTCGCTTTCGGCAGAGGTGAGGTTCCCGTGACGGGGTTTCGGCCGACGGCTTCGTGGCGCAGCGCAAACCCGAACACGAGGTTTAGCAGGGTTCGCGATTGTCTCCCGCGCGCGTTCGAATACGAGGACTGTGCCTTCAGGAACCACTCAACGCGACCGGTGGTGACCTCCGCGAGTGTGTAGTGCTCGAAGGCGGGTCGAACATGGAGCCGGAAGCGTTCGCGGTATCCGTGTCTTGTCCCTTCTGCGAGTTCGCGAAGTTCCAGGTCTGCGAGCCAGAGGTCTGCGAGCTCGGCAAAGGAACTCGACGGGTGTAGTTGTCCTCGGTTCCCGTAGCCGGGCCGCGACAACAGCTTCTCGCTCAGCCGTCGACGCGCGGCCGCGGCCGAGGGTGCGGATGTCGACACGCGGCGCAGCCATCCATCGGCATCGCGGAACCGGGCCTCGGCCATCACACTCTTGCCGCGGCGACGTGTGCTGACCGCGCCTGAGGTGCCGATAGGGGTTCGCGGCCGGCCAACCATCAGGCCCGCCCGGACACGTGCGTGTGGCCGTCGTCCTGCTCCATCCGCTCCAGCCACGCCTCAACCTCGCTGACCCGGAAGCGGAGTTCGCGACCCACGCGGAACCCTCGTGGGCCGCGGCCCTGGCTACGCAGGTCGTAAATCGTCTGCGCGCTGACGTGCAGGTGCGCGCACAACTCGGACAGGGAGACGACCTGCTCGATCAGCGTGACGTAGGAGCGGTCTGCGAACTTTGTGTCTGGTTCTTTGGTGTCCATGACCAGTAGGTGCGCCAGGCCCACCGCAAGTGCCCGAGAACCACCGAGAACCACCGATGCAGACTGCTGGACGAACCCATAAGTGGCGGATAAATGGAGAGTGGCCACGCTGTCCTCCTGTGTTAGGACGACGGCGTGGCCTCTGACCAGCGTGTTTGGTGGAGCTGAGGGGAATCGAACCCCTGACCTTCTCATTGCGAACGAGACGCGCTACCAACTGCGCCACAGCCCCGGATGGGTCACACGACTGCGAAGATTATCACCCTCTGGCCCACGACCCGATCTGAGCTCAGGCGAGGCCGCGGATGGCAACGGGCAACTCTTCCAAGTCTTCTTCCATCAGCAACTCTGTGGCATCGGCGGGAAGTTCCGTGGGCCAGAGCCGCGGCTGGGCCTTGGCCTTCAAGGTGTAGGTCGGGGGCGGCACCGGAACCGGCTGCCAGGTGCCCTCTTCGAGCTTCGTGTCAATGGTGGCCGGGGCATTCACGGCAGTCGGAGACGCAGAGCGTGCGTCCCGCTCAAAGGCGTCGAAGTCGAAGACTGATGCTGCGGGACGTGCCTGCGGCGCGACGGGCTCGTGGTTGCGGGCCGGCGGTGAGGCCAGCCTACGATCGCGGGTCGGTGGCGAAGTCTCGCGAGGAGCTGGCATGGGCTCAGCATGGACAGTAGCGGCGAGGGCGGCCGCAGCGCCGCCGGCAGCAGAGGCCGCAGATCGACGCTTCGCCGGGGCATGACCACGAGCGGACGTGGTGCCGGCCATGGGTCGTGATGACGTGGGTCGTGATGTTCTGGAGCGTGAAGTCGTGGGTGCTCTCAGCGGCCGTGACGTCACCGGCCGGACTGCAGTGCCAGATCGACGCACAGTGAAGCGGATCGCCAGCAAGGAGGCGACGAAGACTCCGACGCCGATGGCCGCAGTCCAGGGGGGCAGCACGCCGACCATCCCGAGCGCCGTGGCAACCACCATCACAGCGGCAGCCGTCAAGAGCACGGCTGCGTGCCATCGGGTCGATGCTGCAGCCGCAGGTCCTCGAGCGACTGCGGGTTTGCGGACGAGCGCAGGCGCAGGGGCCGGAGTGCGCGCTGCGGCTTTCGGTGACACTGCTGACGAGTCCGCGTGTTTAACCACGACTTCCGGCGATGCTGGACGATTCAACGAGACGGCATACGACCGGGTCGTTGGCTCGCAGAGATCGAGGCGAGGGCGACGCTGGCGTCGTTCGAGCACGCGCATGGCCTCAGAGAAGCGGTCGACGGATCGAGCGGTCGCGATGTGATCGCGGCGCCGCACCCAGTGCTGCACCAAATAGGCAGCCCACACGGCCAAGATAACCGCGAAGACAAGGCTGCTGGGGGGCACAAGGTCACGGTAGGCCGTGAGGGCGACCCCACCCGGCAGCGGATCGGTGTGTCGCCGAAGTGACTGCTGTGACCTAAGTGGTCGGCGGGGTCACCGCCCGCAACCGGCGGACCAACGAGCCAGCCCACTCATCATCCGCGACCATCGCAAAGCAGCGATGATTCCTCCACGCACCATCGACATACATCAACGAGCGGCGGATCCCTTCTTCGGGCAACGCGAGCCGTTGGGCCACCGCCAGGCTCGCCGTGTTCTCGGGCCGGATATTCACTTCGATCCGGTGCAGGCCGACATGGGTCAACCCGAAGTCCATGGCCATCGCGAGCGCCCAGGTCGCGATGCCTTGGCCGGTAGCGCGCTCATCAAGCCAATAGCCAGCCGAGCCCGAGCAGCGCGCCCCCCACTGCATATCGAAGAGGTGCATCTGACCGACCAAGGCGCCTTCAACGTCGATGACGAACGGCACGAGCCGCCCCTCCTTGGCCGCCCGGTCATAGCTTCGCCGCATTCGCCCGAAATGCGGGACGACCGGAACCGCACGTGGCGGTGTGGATTCCCACGGTTGCAGCCACGCAGAGTTGCGTTCGCGCAGGTCGCGCCAGTTCGTCCGATCCCTGCGTTCAAGCGGCCGCAGCGTGATCAACGGACCGCCCGGTCGCCGCGTGTGCAACTCTCGGGGCCAGGTCCACATCAGGACTCCTCGCGGACCCAGGCCCCCGAGCGCCCGCCCGATTTTGCAGTGACCACGATGTCGCTGATGGCCGAATACCTATCGACCGCTTTGATCATGTCGACCAGGGCCAGCGCAGCCACCGCGACGCAGGTCAGTGCTTCCATCTCAACACCCGTCCGATCAGCCGTACGCACCGTGGCGGTGATGTCCACCCCCGTCTGCGTCACACTCACGTCGACCTCGACCGCGTGAACCGCCACTGGATGAGCCAACGGCACCAGGTCAGGGGTCCGCTTCGCAGCCTGTATGCCGGCCAGCCGAGCCACGCCGAGGGCGTCACCCTTGGGCACGGTCCCGCCGCGAAGGGCCTCAATGGCCGCTTCGCTGAGCAACACTCGACCGCGAGCGCTGGCTGACCGCGCAGTGACTGCTTTGCCACTGACATCGATCATGTGCGCCGTGCCATCGGCGCGAAGGTGATTGAGGCCCATCTCAGCCTCGGTGGCGCCCAGAGCGCCTCGCGCGGGCAGCCGCATCGTCGCCCTCATCGCCGTCAGTAGCCTCTTCGGCCGAGAGGCGAGCTTCCAATTCGGTCCGCTCCCGCAACAACAGGATCTGCACGGTGCTGCCGGCGGTGACCTCGCTGACCTCTGCCTCCACCACGACCAAAGCGTCGGCTTGGGCCAACCCACCGACCAAGTGCGATCCGGCGCCACCAGCTGGAGCGACTGCATACTCCCCGGTTGAATCCCGTTCAATCCGGACCCTCGTGTATTGGACTTTGCCCTCGGGGCTCTTCCAACCCTTCAACACCACGGCGCTGTGCAACACCGACTCATACCGGGTGCCAGCACGCTTGGCCAGACCAGGTCGGACGAAGATCTCGAAGCTGACCAGCGCGCTGACCGGGTTGCCGGGCAGCGTAAAGACCGGCACTTTGCGCCGACCCATCACACCGAAACCCTGGGGTTTGCCCGGCTGCATCGCCACCTGGGTGAACTCCATCGTGCCCTTGCTGGTGAGCACCGCCTTCACTGCGTCATAGGCGCCCATGCTCACGCCGCCGGAGGTGACGATGGCATCCGCGTGCGCCAGGTGGTGCTTCAACTCGGACTTGATCGTCTTTTCGTCATCTGGCAGGTGCCCGACGTGCACGGCATAGAAGCCGGCCGCTCGCACTGCCGCAGCCAGCATGGGGCCGTTGGAGTCGACGATCTGCCCCGACATGATCGGCTCGTCGAGCGAGCGCAACTCATCGCCGGTGGACAGTACAACCACCCGCACCGGCGAGGTCACCCACACGTGAGCCACGCCTGCCGAGGCGATCACCGCCACCTGGGCCGGACCGATGGTGCTATCTGCCGACACGATCACGTCACCGGCCCGCAGATCACCACCGGCCCGCCGAATGTGTGCTCCCTCTTGCGGTGCCCGTCGAATCAACGTCTCGCGGGGTCGATCGTCGGTGTGTTCGACGGGCACAACGGCGTCGGCGCCCTCCGGCATCGGCGCACCGGTCATGATCCGCCACGCGCGCCCGGCGATGTGGACGTGCTGGCCCGTGTCCCCGGCCGCGATGTCCCCGTTGACCTTGATCGACAGCGGGTTTTCTTCGTCGGCCTCGGCAATCTCACTGGCTTTGACCGCATACCCATCCATCGCGGAGTTGTCGAACCGGGGCAGGTCGACCGCGCTGACAATGTCGCGGGTGGTGACCAGGCCGTATGCCCGATCCAGCGGCAATTGCACCTCTGGATTGCGACGGACCTGCGACACCACATCGTCCAGATGTTCCTCGACCGTCTTCACTGTTCCTCCTGCCCAGCCGATGCGACGAACTCGCGCAACCAACGACTGAAGTCTTCGCCGAGCTCGTGATGCTCGCTGCCCAATTGCACGACTGCCTTGAGATAATCCAACCGGTCCCCCGTGTCATAGCGTCGGCCGCGGAAGATGACTCCGGTCATCCCGGACCCTTCGCCGTCTGCGGTGGTCAACGTCAACATGGCATCGGTCAGTTGGATCTCGCCACCCTTGCCCGGCTCGGTCTGCGCCAGCGCCTCGAAGATCCGGGGGTGCAGCACGTAGCGACCGATGACGGCCAAGTTGGACGGCGCATCGGCAGGGTCCGGCTTCTCGACCAAACCGGTGACCGTCACGACATCGCCGGTATGCCGGTCCTCCCCCCGTGAGGAGGGCGCGATCTCCGCGCAGCCATAGCGGTCGACCTCATCCGGTGGTACCTCCATCAGCGCCACCACCGACCCGCCGCGCTCCGATTGGACCTCGATCATCCGCTCCAGGAGCAGGTCGCGGGTGTCGATCATGTCGTCGCCCAGCAGCACTGCGAACGGCTCATTGCCGACATGCGCTTTGGCGCACAGGACCGCATGCCCCAGGCCCCGTGGCTGCCCTTGCCGGACGAAATGCACCTCATAGTCGCTGCTGGCGGCAACTTTGGCCGCCCGTGTGCTGTCGCCCTTGCGCTCCAGTGCCGCCTCGAGCTCGAAGTGGCGATCGAAGTGGTCTTCGATGGCGCCCTTGCCACGCCCGGTCACCATCACCACATCAGTCACGCCGGCCCGGGCCGCCTCAGCGACGATGTATTCGATTGCCGGGGTGTCCACGACCGGGAGCAACTCTTTGGGCACCGCCTTGGTGGCGGGCAAAAAGCGGGTGCCGAGTCCAGCCACCGGGATCACCGCCTTGCGGACGGGCATGGCGGGCGCGGAGGTCATGGGCACACAGCCTAATCACCTTCCGCACACCTGGGGCGGTCGAGCACACTATGCAGATGCCACCGCTGCCCGACGACTCCGTACACGATGCCCCGCTCGGTCTGAGCGAACAGAAGGCGGCAACCCGTTCCCGGGTGCGGGCTGGGCGTCGCGAGCGACGGCAACACGAGGGTGCCGCCGGTCGGGATGCCGACGCGCAAGCTTTGGCCCATATCGCGATGGATTGGCTGCGAACGTTCGTGTCCACTGAGCAGACTCCGGCACCCGGCACGCCGCGGGCAGCCGGGACGCTACAGAGTTGCTGCGTCACGGCATACGAGTCGATGGCCAGCGAGCCACCGTTTTGGGCGTTCATCGCTGCCGCCCAACAAGCGGGGGTGCGCGTGCTCGTGCCCATCACCCTTGGCGAGGGCAGGTTGCGCTGGCGCGAAGTCGACCCCACCCGATCGGAGGATCCCATGCGCCCGAGCACCGACCATCATGGGCTCGATTGGGGCAGCGAGGTGCTGGGCGAGGTGGATGTGGCCTTCATCCCGGCCACCGCGATCGGGCCCGACGGCACCAGGCTGGGCCAGGGCGGCGGTTACTACGATCGGACCATCCCAACGCTGCGCTCACTGCGTGCGGACACGCCGGTGATAGCCGTGGTCTACGAGCAGGACTTCGGGGCGCACGTGCCCACTGAGGGCCACGACATCACCGTTGATGCGGTGCTGACGCCCACTCGGTTGGCCTGGGTCACTCCCCCGGCAGCAACGTCAGGGTAGCCGCCGCGCTGTCCTTGACGGCCTGCGCGGAATGCGGCCAGGCATAGGTGTCGCCATCAATCCAGGGCTGCGCCTGATCGTCGTAGTTGCGATGGAAGGCGTGCCCGGAGTTGCCACCCTGGTTGACCCACACCGAGTTGTCCAGGTCGGAAAGGTCAACGACCATCCGCATCGAGGGGGCGGCGGTCACCTCGAACTCATTCGTCCCCGCGTCCCAGTTGTTGGCGTTGACCAGTGCCGACCCACCTGGCATCGGGAATGGACCAAGATTGAAGATTGACTGAACAACACCGGGCGCCGGAGCATCGCCTAGCACCTGGTGCCTCGCGGTCAGTTCGTGCAGACGACCCCACTGCCAGTCATCCGGGTTTTTGCTGATCTGGGCCGTGAGCTCCAGACGCGCATCCGTCATGGCCTGGCGCAGCACCTGATCGCGAGACTCGACGATGCCCGCAGTGCGCTTGTCGTCCCACCACGGGTTGTCCGGGTCTTCCAGCAGATTCGCGACGATCTGCATCGAGCGGCTGTTGCCAGAGACCTGAATGTCAAGGGGCAATTCGTCGTCCAGCGTCTGATTCAACAAGTTCGACCAAACGGAGTAGTAGTACATGGCGCCGCTGCCTTGCTCGCCGTCACCTGCTGGGGCACCACGATTCCACGTCCGGAGCAGTTCGATCGGCTCGGTGTAGAAGGGGTCATCCCCCACGTTCACATCCATCAGATACGGGATCAACGTGTCCGCGAAGGCGTTGTACGAGTCGTACTGAATCGTCGTCATCGTGTCTACGTCCACCGGACCATCGGCCATGGTCGTCGCCAGCAGGTCGGCAATGCGTTGGGCTCGATAGCCCTTGTCCCACTCCGTGGTCAGGAATGGGCGCCCGGATTGGGCGACCGCCTGATTGGCGGCCACGATCACGCCATCCTTGGGGTTGAACGTGTTCGGCAGCTGCTCGAACGGCACAAACCCCTTCCAGTCGTATGCCGAATCCCATCCGGGCGAGGGCCAAAACCCTGGTGGCGAGCCGGAGGTCGAGGACTTGCGCACTGGCACGAGACCGGGAGCCTGGTAGCCGATATTGCCCTCGACGTCGGCATACACCAGGTTTTGCGAGGGGGCAGCGAAGAGCTTGGCGCCCGCTTGGAACTCCTCGAACGTGGTGGCGCTGTTGAAGGCGAAGATGGCGTCGGCGGTGTTGGCTGGCTCAAGCCCGGTCCAGGCCATCGACACGGCATACCGGCCGGTGGATTCCACCCCCGATAGCGGTGGGTTCAGGCCGGCCTGAGTGACTGGGGTGAGCACGTCGGAGAGCAACGGGCCGTGATCCGTTGATCGCACCAAGATTTCCACGTCGTTCTCACCGGCGACCTTGATGGTCTCCGCACGGGTCTGCACCGGGACCATCTCGGAGTCCCTCAGGTATGAGTCTCCGTCGATGTCCTCGAGATAGAAGTCGGTCACGTCCGGGTCCAGATTCGTCAGGCCCCAGGCGATGCTCTGATTGTGGCCGATGATCACCCCAGGGAAGCCGGCAAAAGTAAACCCGGTGACATCAAAGGGGCAGTCATCGCTGAGCTCGCGGCAATGCAGACCGGTCTGCAACCAGACGCCCGGCTGGGTGACCCCCAGGTGCGGATCATTGGCCAGCAGCGGCTTGCCGGACTCAGTGTGCTCCCCCGAGACCACCCATGAGTTCGATCCGACACCTTCGCCGACTGCCACCAAGGGCGGGATCGATGCCAGGGCGTCCAAGGTCTGGCCGTAGGGCCCATCTGGCCCAGCGAGGTCTTGTCCGGTCGTTCCGGCACCAGGTGGTCTCTGCGGTGGCGACTGGTCTTCGTCCGCACCCTCGTCTTGGACGACGCCACCAGCCCCACCACGGCTTTCATCCGTCGGCTTGGCAACCACGGCCGGGCGCCACTCGTTCGCCGACAGGATCGGGGCGTTCGTCTCGAAGGGATAGTCCGGATACAAGTCTTGCAACTGCGCCAGCGGCACCTCCCCGGCCAACCTGGCCCGAGCCAACTCATCGCTGTAGTTGCCGCGCAGGTCCCAGGCCATTGCCTTCAGCCAGGACAGGGAGTCCAGTTCATCCCAGGGCTCGATTTGGTAGCCGGGCGCGGACTGCGCGAGCACGACATACTCCAGCGACACCTGAGATGGGGCGGGGTTGTCTTCAAGGTATGCGTTCACTCCCGCCGCGTAGGCCTGCAGATACTGCCGGGTAGAGGAGTCGAGCAATCCCAACTCTTCCTCAGCGACGTTGCGCCAGCCCATCGTGCGGACCACAGTGTCGGTCTCGACCGCGCCACTACCGACGAGTTCAGCGAGCCGCCCAGCCGTGATGTGGCGGCGCAGATCCATCTGAAAGAAGCGGTCTTGCGCAGCGACGTATCCCTGGGCGCGAAAGAGGTCAGCGGAGGTGTCGGCATAAATGTGCGCGACCCCCTGCTCATCGCGCAACACGTCGACTGCTGTGTCGAGGATGCCGACGCTGATCTCACCTTCGGCCTGGGGGACCGAACGGCGAGACAATCCGACGGCCAAGACCGAGGCGGCGACTGCGACAACGACGGCCACTGCCACGACAGGGATGAGAAGGCGTCGAAGCAGTCGGGGCACGATCTGAGGGTATGCCACGGTCCTGGGCTTGCTGACCGACATACACTCTCCTGCGTGCCTACCTACTCCTACGCTTGCCGGGACTGCGAGCACCGCTTTGACATCCAGCAGGCGTTCTCCGACAACTCGTTGACAACCTGCCCGGTATGCGGTGGCTCGCTGCGCAAGGTGTTCAGCGCCGTCGGCGTGGTGTTCAAGGGGTCCGGCTTCTATCGCAACGACTCTCGTAGCGGGTCCGGCGCTTCCTCCAGCAGCGCCGACGCTGGATCCTCATCCGAGTCGAACTCCTCGGACAAGTCTGGCGGTTCAACTGAGAAGGGCTCCGCCGACAAGCCTGCCGCGAAGTCAAGCGAATCCTCATCGAAGAGTTCTGCTGGCGACTCGTCGAATTCTTCGTCGTCCTCCTCCGGCTCGTCGGGCCAGGCCAAAAAGACACCCGCGTAGCCGCGCTGTCCCTATCCACACCTGCTCGGGCTTGTGGTGGTTCTCCACAGGCTGTAGCCGGCCCCCCAGGTCGTCGGTTGGCCCGCATACCGTCAGATTCGTGAAACTTCCAGGGGGACGAGCCGCCCGCCGAGCCACCGCACGATCTGATCGGCGGACCGTGTGGCGCCGGGGGCAGTTTCGCCGCCTCGCCGCTGCCGTTCTGGCCGGGGCAGCAGTCTGGGTCGGCGTGAGCGCTGCCACCAGCGACCCGCTCGGGGAGCAGATCGACGTGGTCGTCACGGCCGCCGACGTGGCAACGGGCCATGCGCTTGGCGCCTCCGACCTCCAGGTGCGCACGATGCCGGCGGATCTTGTGCCGCAAGGAGCGGGCTCGACGATGAGCGATTGGGCAGGCAAACGCGTCGCCGCCCCCGTTCGAGCGGGTGAAGTGCTCACTGATGCCGATGTGTCCGTCCAAGCATTGGCTGACGGTCAACCCACAGGCACAGTGGTGGCGCATATCCCGCTGCCGAGTGCCGCACTCGTTGAGGCTGCCGTCGCGGGGACTCGGGTGGACATCATCGCCACCAGCGATGGGTCCGTGTTGGCCACGGATGTGCTGGTGCTGGGAGCAGAGCGGGACGAGACCGAGGGTCCGGGGCTGTTCGTCGCGCTCCCCCGAGACCAGGCTCCCACGGTGGCGCGGCATTCAGCGTCGGCGGTGGGTGCGGGCTTGGGTGGTTCTGGGGTCACGGTGGTGGTGTTGCCCAGCGATGCATGAGCAACTCCGTTGATCGGATATCTTGTCTCCTCGAATCACCCCCCTGAGAGGACCCCATGCTTCAAGGCTTCAAAGATTTCATCGTGCGCGGCAACATCGTCGACCTTGCTGTCGCAGTGGTCATCGGCAGCGCCTTCGCCGCGGTCGTTTCTGTGGTCGTGTCGTCGCTCATCGAGCCCATCCTGGCTGCTTTCGGTGGCGCCGACGCTTCCGGGTTGGGCTTTCGGCTCATCAGTAGCAACGAGGCGACGTTTGTCGACTTCGGCGCCGTGATCAATGCGCTTATCGTCTTCGTGATCACCGCTGTCGTCGTCTACTTCCTGTTCGTCGTCCCGAGCAACAAGTTTGCCGAGCGGCGCAGCGCGGGCGAAGAGCCAGAGCCTGAGGTCATCGCCGAAGACGTGATGGTCTTGCGCGAGATCCGCGACCTCTTGGCCGTGCGCAACCGAGAGCTCTGAGCGCACTCAGCGGGTTCCTCACTCCCAATGTGGGGGCCGCTGCTCCTGCCACCAGGATGCGCTGAGCCCGCTGCTCTTGGCCGGGGGTTGAGCATCGGCGTTGCCCGAATCGTCGTCCGCGAGGTTGGGGCGTTCGTTTTCGGGCACTCCGTCGGTTGCGGCGCGCTGTGCACGCCGAGAGCCACACACCGCCTTGCGTGATGCACCGTGCGAATCGGCGTTCACAGAGTTACGCCGAGGTCGATCTGGTGCCGGATGCCTGCCGCAGCAGGGCCACGAGTGAGGCGACTTCGCGGGCCGGGTCACGGAACAGGTTGGTCGACAGCACTCGGGTCGGCGCCCAGCCCACGCGGCGTAACTGCTCATGCCGCAGCCGCACGTTGTCTCGGCCCGGCTCGTGCGCTCGGGGTTCGATGTCGAAATCAATGGCGACGCAGCCCACGCCAGGCTGGTCGGGGTCGCCGATGCCTAGCGGCACAGCTTGTGATCCGTGGCCCACGTGGTGGTGCACCGTGAGACCTTCTGCCTCAAGCCGCCGCACGAGATCGAGCACCAGCGGATGTGTGCTGGGTGAGGTGGTCGAGATCGAGTCTGAGCAGTCGTGAACGTCCGGGAATGTGTCGGCTTGCGGCATGTCGATGGCTGATGGGTCGGTGCTGACTGAATCAGCCGCCAGGTATGCCGTATGTAGGGAGAACGCAGGCACCAGTGCGCGCGCCTCATCGAGCAACGAGGCCCCCCCATCTGAGGTCGCGGTGTCGTCCGCTGCATAACTGAACGACAACGGTCCGCCGCTGTGGTGGTCGCCGACTATCAGTTGGCGCTCGGCATGGCCCAGCGCGGCAATGCAGCGCGCGGCCTTGGTGGCCGAGGCGTTTTCGACCACGACGAGGTCGATCCGTTGGCCCTCGGGCACTGTGGCCGGGATGATCAATGGGCTGGCCACGAGCACTGGCCGCAGCACCAGCACGAGATCCGGGCAGCGGGTGATGAGCGCCCGGATGTCGCTCGCCCCCTGGTCCGCTGCCTGCCGCAGGGCGCGCGCTTGGCCGGGATGAGCCGCAATGATGCGTTGACGACGCCGTACGAGGGTGCGTCGCGCACGAATCCTG
>JBBSNC010000032.1:0-15859 GCA_038232855.1 Actinomycetales bacterium | reverse complement strand
TCTTGTGGTTGCGGCCACCGGGGTCGGGGCCGGCGATCTGGTCGCGACGCTGGCGGCCGGATCACAATACGGCTATTCCTTGCTCTGGGCGGTCGTCGTCGGCGTGATCCTTAAGATCATCCTGGTCGAGGGCGCAGGACGGTACACCCTTGCCACCGGCTACACGATCTTTGAAGGCTGGCGAAAGCTGGGTCCATGGACGACCTGGTACTTCGGGCCGTACATCATCGTCTGGGGCTTCGTATACGGCGCGACAGCCATGTCCTCGACGGCTCTACCGCTGGCGGCGCTCTTTCCGCAACTGTCGTTGACGCTGTGGGCCGTGATCATGGGCGTCGCCGGGTTCCTGATGGTCTGGTTCAACGCCTACGCCACCTTCGAGAAGATCACAGCCGCCTTGATCGCGACGATGTTCGTCACGGTGGTTGGGCTGGCACTCATCGCGACGCCAAATATCCCCGATATCCTCGCGGGCCTCGTGCCGATGATCCCCGAGGGTGGCCTCGTCTACACGCTGGCCTTGGCGGGCGGGGTCGGTGGCACCATCACCCTTGCGGCATACGGCTACTGGCTGCGTGAGAAAGGGTGGATCACGCCCAAATGGCTCAGGGTGATGCGGATCGACAACACCATGGCTTACGTGCTGACCGGAATCTTTGTGCTCTCGATGCTCATCGTAGGGGCAGAGGTGGTGCAAGCCGCAGGAGTCAGTGTGGGTGCCGGTGACGAGGGTTTGGTGGACCTTTCCGAAGTACTGAACGACCGCTACGGTCCGGTGATCGGCACTGCGTTCCTGGTGGGCTTTTGGGCGGCTTCGTTCTCCTCGATCATCGGCGTCTGGAACGGTGTCTCACTGATGTTCGCGGACTTCTGGGGCAACATGCGCGGGGTCAATTCCGGTCATCCCTCCACCCGAGTCGGCGGCATCTACTTCCGCTTCTATCTGCTGTGGCTCACGTTCCCGCCCATGCTGCTGCTTCTGCTCGGCAAACCGATCGGGCTGATCCTGACCTATGGCGTGTTGGGCGCCCTGTTCATGCCGTTCTTGGCATTGACCCTGCTCGGCCTGCTCAACGGCAAGCGAGTGCCCAAGGAGTTCGCGAACCGGTTGCATACCAATATCGCGCTCGGGATTACTGCCGTGCTGTTCTTTGCGCTGGGCGGAAATCAGCTCTGGACGACGCTGAGGGATGTGATCGGCTAAAACATGCCTCACAGGCATTGCTTGTATGCAGAAAGGGTGGTTGACGCGCATACGTCCTCGTAGCCACGCTGTTGGGATGGTGACAGCCATCAGCGAAGGGACCGCGTTGACAGCACATCCATTGGACCCACTCTCGGCGGACGAAGTCCGGACAACGGCGGCGATTCTGCGGCGCGATCAGCATGTGTCCACCTTGTGGCGCTTCGCCATGATCGAGTTGCAGGAGCCATCGAAGGCCACCGTCACCTCCTGGCGAAGCGGCGATGACATCCCGCGTCGCTCGGTGGCCGTGTGCTGGGACAAGGAAACGAATCAGACCTACCAGGGGATCGTCGATCTGGTAGCTGATGAGGTCGAGTCGTGGACGCACCAACCTGGCGTTTGCCCGAACTTCACGGTGGATGAGTATCACGATTGCGACGAAGCGATGCGCCAACACCCAGAGGTTGTTGAACGCCTCAACGGGCGCGGGATCACCGACATGTCGCTGGTGCTTTTCGACGTGTGGTCCTATGGCCACGCGGTGATGCCGGAGCAATGGCGGGACCGCCGTCTCGGTTGGTGCGACGCCTGGCTCCGGGAGACGCCGAACGGCAATCCCTACGCGCACCCCGTGTCAGGGCTGAAGGTCATCGTCGACATGAACACCCTCGAAGTGGTGGAGATCGAAGATCATCACGACTACGGCTTGCCGGACGTCGACGGCGAATACGTGCCCGAGCTGCGCGACCAGCCACTGCGTGATGACCTCAAGCCTTTGCAGATCACGCAGCCCGAAGGGGTTTCCTTCACCCTCGACGGCTACGAGTTGACCTGGCAGAACTGGACGATGCGCCTGGGGTTCAACCCACGCGAGGGTATGACGATCCACCAGGTCTCCTTCAACGACAACGGAACGCAGCGGGACATCGCTTATCGGATGTCGTTCGCCGAGATGGTGGTGCCCTACCGCGACCCCAGTTTTGACCACTACCGTCGAACCGCCTTCGACATCGGTGAGTGGGGTCTGGGCTTCATGACGACATCGTTGAAGCTCGGCTGCGACTGCCTCGGCGAGATCACCTACGTCGACGCAGTCATCCACGACAGCCACGGCGAGCCCGAGACCATCGAGCAGGCGATGTGTCTGCATGAAGAAGATGCAGCAGTGCTGTGGAAGCACGTCGATGAGCGGTCTGGCGCCGAGGTCCGCCGGATGCGCCGGATGGTGGTCTCCTGCCACGCGACCGTGGCGAACTACGAGTACCTCATCTACTGGCGCTTCTACAGGGACGGCAACATCGAGTGCGAGGTCCGAGCCACCGGGACCATGGTGACGACCCCGCTTCCCGAGGGCGAATCCAGCACGCCGCACGGGACCATGGTCGACAACCAGACCCCATGGCTATCGCGACCGATGACTGCGAAGGCGTCTATCTTTCGGTTGATATCGACGTGTGTGACCCAGGGCATGCACCGGGCACCGGAACGCCCGAGCCGGGGGGACTCTCCGCCCGGGAGTTGTTGGACGCGGTGCGCCGGATCTGCCTGGAGGTGCCGGTGGTCGGCATCGATGTCGTCGAGGTCAGCCCGCCCTATGACCACGCAGACATCACCGCCGCGCTGGCCAACCGGGTTGTGCTCGAAGCGCTGTCGGCCATAGCCCGCAAACGCAACGATGAACGAGACGGCACAATGTGGGATCCAGCGCTGCCGTTGCTGAACGATCGCCAGGCACCCATACCCGAAGACACCAGGAAGAGACCTACCCATGAGCATTGACACCGAACAAAGCATCGACACCGAACAGAGCACTGACGCCGACGAGAGCGTGAGCGTCGCGCCCCCTGCCGGCGGTCCGGCCCTCGCCCAAGAGCGCAAGCTCGTCACCGACCTCCCCGGGCCCAAGTCGCAAGGGTTGATGGCCCGCAAGCAGGCTGCTGTGGCTAACGGTGTGGGCGTGGTGATGCCCGTCTTCGCAGCAGCCGCTGGTGGTGGCGTGCTGGTGGACGTCGATGGCAACTCGCTCATCGACCTCGGCTCCGGCATCGCGGTGACCGGTGTCGGCAACGCCCACCCGGAGGTTGCGGCTGCGGTCGCCGAGCAGGTCGCTCAGTTCACTCACACCTGCTTCATGGTGACGGCATACGAGGGGTATCTGAAGGTCACCGAACGGTTGAACCGGCTCACCCCGGGCGACCACGACAAGCGATCGGTGCTGTTCAACTCCGGTGCCGAGGCAGTGGAGAACGCGGTCAAGATCGCCCGGACCTACACCCGCAAACAGGCCGTGGTCGCCTTTGATCACGCTTACCACGGCCGCACCAACCTCACGATGGCGATGACGTCGAAGTCCATGCCCTATAAGAGCGGCTTCGGGCCATTCGCCAGTGAGGTCTATCTGGCCCCGATGTCCTACCCCTACCGAGACGGCGGGCTCAGCGGCGCCGAGGCTGCCAAGCGGGCCATCTCGGTGATCGAGAAGCAGGTCGGAGCGGACAACCTGGCGGCGGTCATCATCGAGCCAGTGCAAGGCGAGGGTGGATTCATCGTGCCCGCCGATGGCTTCTTGCCTGCCCTGTCGCAGTGGTGTGCAACCAACGACGTGGTCTTCATCGCCGATGAAGTGCAGAGCGGTTTTGCCCGCACGGGTGCGATGTTCGCCTGCGATCACGAAGGAGTCGTGCCCGATCTGGTCGTCACCGCTAAGGGGATGGCCGGGGGCATGCCGCTATCCGGAGTGACTGGGCGCGCGGAAATCATGGACGCCCCACACGTCGGTGGGCTTGGTGGCACGTATGGTGGCAATCCGGTGGCTTGTGCCGCCGCCGTGGCTGCGATCAACGCGTTCGAGCACGACGGACTGATCGAGGCGGCTCAGTCGATCGAGGCGATCATTCGGGAGCAGTTGGGGGCCGTTGATGATCCGCGCATCGGGGAGATCCGTGGGCGTGGAGCGATGATGGCGATCGAGTTCATCGAACCGACGACCGGTGAGCCCGACGCGGCTCTGGCTGGACGGGTCGCCAAGGCGTGCCACGCGCAAGGCGTCATCGTGCTGACGTGCGGGACCTTCGGCAACATCGTCCGGTTGCTCCCCCCGCTGACCATCCCTGAGTCTTTGCTGCACGAAGGCCTGGGTGTGCTGGTGGAAGCCCTCGCAGCGAGCTAGCACGGGGCTTAGCGCTGCGGCCCGACCTCGGGGCCGTACTGATCCACGACATACGCGCTGAGCCGTGTCGCGAAGTCGGCCAGGCTGCCGGCCGCGTGGTGTCTTGGGTGCCACACGGCATACAGGTTGACTCGCAGCGAACCCATCGGGCCGCTGATACTTCGCCTCTCGAGGCCAAAACGGGGTTCGTCGGAGACGACAGCGACACCGCGGTCGGCTGCTGCAACGGCCTGAGCGACTTGCGAGGAGCTGAACTCCTTTGTGCCGTGATAACTCAACGCGGCGCCTGCCATGGCGGCATCCAACGTCCAGCGGATGTGCGAATCCTGATCCATCAGGAGCAGCTCGTGGTCGATCAGCTCTTCGAGAGCGACCGTGTCACGGTCAGCCAGCGGATGAGTGGGCAGCACATAAGCCCAGATCGGGAACTGCGCCACCCAGAGGTGGGCGAAGTCGGCCGAGGGTGGCACCGCGCCGAGGACAAGATCCGCTCCTTGGTCAAGCGCGTCGTAGCCATCGTGCAGGTGCAACTCAGCCACCGAAGGCAGCGGGTCATCAGGGCCAAAGGTGGCGATGAAGGGTGCCACCACGTCACTCAGCGTGACCGCGTGCGCCACGATCGTGAGGTGCTGCAACTTCCCCGACCCGATATCGCCAGCGGCAGCCCGTGCGGTCTCGGCCGTGTGCAGCAGGTCCCGGGCCAGCGGGAGGAACGACCGCCCGGCAGCCGTCAGAGCGAGGCGACCGTTGATCTTGGTGAAGAGCGTCAGCCCCAACTCGTGCTCGAGTTGGTGCACTTGGCGAGACAGGGATGGCTGCGTGACGTGCACCCGCGTGGCTGCTGCGGTGACCGAGCCAGCGTCCGCGACAGCCACGAAATAGCGGATGGTGCGCAGTTCCACGCGTGGCTCCTCGCCGGTTGCCGGTGCTCAACCCGTGCAGTATCTCGCGAAAGTTACATTGAGTCAGTGACCACCTTCACCATCGGCGCGACGACGCGTTCAGAGGAAACTGTAGGAGGCGCGGTGACGTCGCCGTCCTCGAGGTGATCGGAGCACCCGCCCGGAAGCGTGCGTCTTCATGGGCTGCGAGGATGGTGTGATGGATTCAGTCATCGTGGTCGGCGGCGGAATCTCGGGGGTCGCCTGCGCGCAGATCGTGGCGAAAGCGGGCCTCGACGTGGTGCTGCTCGAGCGAGGGCGCAGCCTTGGCGGCAGGATGGCCATTGCGATGACTGAGGGCAGGCCGGTCGACACGGGTGCTTCGTACTTCACGGTCAGCGACGATGTTTTCGCCTCAGTAGTCGACACTTGGGCCGAGCGAGGGTTGGCACATCAATGGACCGACACCTTCGAAGTTTTCGAGGATGGCCAACCGATGGAGCCCAAGACTGGCAGTGATCGGTGGGCGGCGGCGCTGGGACTGCGGTTATTGGTCGAAGACCTCGCCCGCGGGCTAGCAGTCGAGCGGCACACCGTGCAGGCGGTGACCTTAACCGGCGAAGGCCACAGCGTGCAGGTGGACGGCCGGGGCGCGAGCGCGGTGGCGTTGGCCATGCCCGACCCGCAAGCAAGGCGACTGCTTGACCCGAAATCGCCAACCGTGGCCACGCTGGACGATCCGTTCGTGCCGGTGTTGGCACTCAGCGCCGGATGGGACACCCGATGCTGGGGACCGCTCGATCGTGGGGGCGCGGCTGCTGCCTCGATCTTCGAGGGTGCCTTCGTGAACGGAGATGACGACGTGGCGTGGATCGCCGACGACGGCCAACGCCGAGGAGATGGCGCCGCGGTCCTGGTGGCGCACTCCACGCCCACCCTCGCGTCCGCATACCTGAACTCCCCGCAAGAGGCCACGAGCAGGATGCTCAAAGCCGTCACCACCCTGCTCGGGATCAGCGAGCAACCTCGATGGACCGACATGCATCGGTGGAGTTTCGCTCGTCCGACTGGAGGGCATAGGGCGACCTACCACTTGGGCGAGGACAACATCGGCGTATGCGGTGACGCCTGGTCTCAGCGTCCCCGGGTCGAGGCGGCCTATCTGTCCGGGGTGGCGCTCGGCGCCGCGATCGTGCAGCGGCTGAACTGAGACGCATCAACGGCCACGACATACGCCTGAGATGGCATAGGTTGCGGGCAATGTCGGGCTTCGGCAAGACGGCGCTACCACTTCGAGCCCCGACAGTGCGGGAGACTGGTCTGTGATGCCCACCCTTGAAGCGCTGATCCCCGACGGGTCACCCGATCCAAACGGCCTGCCCGACGCTGATGCGCTCTACGAGGTCTTCGCGCAATGGTCTCAGGAGCAGGGCACCACCTTGTATCCGCACCAAGATGAGGCCATCATCGAGTTGCTCGGCGGGTCCAACGTGATCCTGTCGACGCCCACGGGCTCTGGTAAGTCTCTCGTGGCCACGGCAGCGCACTTCCAGGCGCTCGCGCAAGACCGCGTCAGTTTCTACACCGCCCCGATCAAGGCCCTGGTCAGCGAGAAGTTCTTCGCGCTGTGCCGCATCTTCGGGGCGGACAACGTCGGCATGGTCACCGGGGATGCCTCCGTCAACGCCGATGCCCCGATCATTTGCTGCACCGCCGAGATCCTGGCCAACATCGCACTGCGCGAGGGTGAAGAGGCCGATGTCGGGTTGGTCATCATGGACGAGTTCCACTTCTACTCCGAGCCTGATCGTGGGTGGGCCTGGCAGGTGCCGCTGCTGGAGCTGCCGCAAGCCCAGTTCCTGCTGATGTCGGCCACCCTCGGTGACGTCAGCAATTTCGTCGGCGATATGACTGCACGCACCGGGCGTCCAACAGCGGTCGTTGACGATGCCGTGCGACCGGTGCCGCTGTCGTTCAGCTGGGTCATGACGCCCCTGCCGGAGACGATTTCCGAGTTGCTGACCACCCACCAGGCGCCTGTCTACATCGTGCACTTCACCCAGAAGGACGCGCTGGAGCAGGCCCAAGCATTGATGTCTCTGAAGATGGTGACTCGCGAAGACAAAGGCGCCATCGCCGAGCGCATCGGAGCGTTTCGGTTCACCTCGGGCTTCGGCAAGACCTTGTCGGCCCTGGTGCGAAGCGGCATCGGGGTGCACCACGCGGGCATGTTGCCCCGCTATCGGCGCCTCGTCGAGCAACTCGCCCAAGATGGGCTGCTCAAAGTCATCTGCGGCACCGACACCCTCGGCGTGGGCATCAACGTGCCGATCCGCACGGTCTTATTGACCGCCCTCACGAAGTTCGATGGCTCCCGCCAGCGGGTGTTAAAGGTGCGGGAGTTTCAGCAGATCGCCGGGCGCGCGGGGCGAGCCGGCTTCGACACCATCGGGTATGTCGTGGTGCAAGCCCCAGAGCACACGATTGAGAACGCCAAGATGGTGGCCAAGGCCGGCGATGACCCCAAGAAGGTGCGCAAGTTGCAGAAGAAGAAGCCCCCTGAGGGCTTCGTGAACTGGACCGAAGAGACGTACGACAAACTCGTCGGCGGTCAGCCCGAAGCGATGACCTCCCGGATGAGGGTCACTCACTCCGTGATCCTGAATCTGGTGGCCCGGCCGGGCAATCCGTTTGAGCATGTGCGGCGCATCGTGCGAGACAACCATGACACACCGGCGGCCCAGATCCGATCGGCACGCCAAGCCATCAACCTGTCCCGATCACTGCTCGACAGTGGCGTGCTGCATCGTCTCGATCCACCGGGCAGTGATGGCCGAACCGTGGCGATGAGCGCCGACGTGCAGGACAACTTCGCCCTCAATCAGCCGCTGGCGCCCTTTGCGCTGGCCAGTCTCGACGTGTTGGATCCGGAGCATCCCGCATACCACCTCGACGTCGTCTCCGTGATCGAGTCGGTGCTGGACGATCCACGCCAAGTGCTTTTCGCGCAGCGTTCTAAAGCCAAGGGTGAAGCAGTCGCGCAGATGAAGACCGACGGCATCGAATACGACCAGCGGATGGTGCTGCTCGACGATGTCACCTGGCCGCAGCCGTTGCTCGACCTGCTTGAAGCCACCCTGGCGATCTATCGCCAAACCCACCCCTGGGTCAGTGAAGACGCACTCAGCCCCAAGTCGATCGTGCGCGACATGTACGAGCGGGCGATGACCTTCACCGAGTTCATCGGTTACTACCAACTGACCCGCTCCGAGGGAGTGCTGCTGCGTTACCTCACCGACGCGTATCGCACGTTGCGTCAGACCGTCCCCCAGGCCGCTCGGAACGAACAGCTAGACGACCTCATCGAGTGGCTAGGCGAGACGATCCGACAGACCGACTCATCTCTGCTGGAGGAATGGGAAGCGCTGACCGACCCGGAGGCGGTTGCTGCGGCGGCGGTCCGGGCCGCCGCAGGTGCACCGATGGAGGTGGCTCGTCCGATCACCGGCAACGAGCGCGCCTTCCGGGTCATGGTCCGCAACGCAATGTTCCGCCGGGTGGAGCTCGCTGCCCGCGATCAGTGGCGCACCCTGGCCGAGCTGGAGACCTCGCTGGCTGCGCTGGCTGATCCACCGCGGGTGGCCTTGATGACCGCTGAGCAGTGGGATGAAGCGCTGGCCGCCTACTACGACGATCACGACGAGATCGGGACGGGATTCGATGCGCGGGGCACGGCGCTGCTCAGCACCACTGTGCAGCAGGGGCCACCACCTGGTATGCCGGATGCGCCGGACCCCTCGATCGCCGGGAACGCCACGAGTCCAGTGCGGCTCTGGCGAATCCGACAGACCCTGGCTGACCCTGAGCGCGACCACGATTGGGTGATGGAGGCGTGGTGCGATCTGGACGCCTCCGACCAGGTGGGGGAGCCGATGCTCCTGTGCTCAGATATGCGGCGGCTGGGCCTGTGATCTGCGAAGATTGGCTTCCCCTGCCACATCCACCAGGAGCTTGCCGATGACCCGACGTTTGATTGCTGCGCTGACCTTCACCGGTTTGGCGGTGTCCCTCAGCGGATGCGGGGCCCTCGGTGGTGCGCCCACTGCGGAGGTGGGCGAGTGCTTGAACATGGAGAATCTGCAAGAGGCGGAGGTCGACGAAATCCCGACAGTGGAGTGCGGCGAAGAGCACGACGGCCAGGTGGTGCACACCTTCGATATGCCCGACGGCGACTACCCGAGCGATGAAGAGTGGCAGACCGCCATCGAGCAGGGGTGCATCGAAGGCTTCGAGGACTACGTGGGGTCCTCGTATGACGACTCGACCATTGCGCTGCGCGACCTGTCGCCGACTGCAGAGTCCTGGGATGCAGGGGATCGAGCCGTGCTCTGCATTGGCTACCTTGAAGACAGCACGAGCACCGAGTCCTTTAGGGGCTCGAAGGTCTAGTCTGCGGTGGCTGAGGATTCCACGCGTCCGGCCCCGCGTAGCCCGGCACCGATCAATACCGCCAGCATGGCCAGGATCAGCATCGACTGCGGTGAAGCGATCAGTCGCGCCGTCCAGCAGGGTTGCGCTCACCGAGGCGAACCACCGGGCTAGGGACAGCCGAGCCGTCGCCAGCGGGGATGGAGACGTCGGAGACCACCGCGTACGTGGTCGCCTGCGCCGTAGAAGTTCTGGTCTTAGACGAGGCCGCCAAGGTACGTGCGCAGATCCACGCGCACCGGCATCATATAAATGTGTTGATTGCTTTGTTGCGCAAAGGAGATCGCGCGTTGTGCATACGATCTTTGCCAATCCAGCGAAAGGTCGAAATCGGTCGGGAACACGACATGATTACGCTGCTGCCAATAGTTGTAGGAGGCGGCGCTGGTCACGGTCGTGGCGCCCCACCATACGGGCACATCGGGCGGCAGCATGCCCGACCAGGCCTGCATCAACGCGGTATCGAAGAAGGGTTGTGTGAAAAAGCCCGTCGCGCCGGCCGCCAACTTCTGCTGCGCATAGTCTAATTCTTGAGCAGGAGAGCACCGGTAGGGATCCAGACCCGCATAAACCTGGACATGTGGCAACTCGCGCTTCACCCGTGAAATGGCCTGCACGGCATCGACCCGACTGTGGCTGTCTGCGCTTTGGCCGGAGTGCACCTCATCACCTGAAACGATCAACACCTCATCGATGGTGGAGCGTTCGAGCGTGTCGAGCATCGGCAAGGGGCGGTGCGGGTGGAGATCTTGGGCTCGGATGTGGGGGATGGTCCGGTGCCCTGGTGCTGCGTGGGCGGCCACTTCGCACGCATCCCAACTAGACATCTCAAATTTGCTCAAGTCCGGCACGTTGATGGTGTCGACCGAGGTGAGGTGGTCTTTCACCGTGGCGACGTCGGCCCGCAGCGCATCGGTGCTGCGGGGGGTGAGTTCGACTGAGATCCGGGTGGTGCGCCCAGTCACGGCTGGTAGCCGAGGTTCGGAGCGAGCCACTTCTCCGCGTGCGCAATGCTCCACCCCTTGCGTTCGGCATACTCCTGCACTTGATCGAAACCGACCTTGCCGAGGGAGAGGTACCGGGCATCGGGATGCGCGAAATACAAGCCCGACACCGCAGAGTTCGGTGTCATCGCGCACGACTCGGTCAACGCCATGCCGATCCGCTCTGCGCCTAGCAGGTCAAAGAGCGTCCATTTCTCTGTGTGGTCTGGCTGGGCCGGATATCCGGGGGCGGGGCGGATGCCGGGATAGCACTCCTTGATGACATCCTCGACGCTGAGATCTTCGTCGGCGGCATATCCCCACAAGCGGGTGCGAACCTCGCGGTGCGCCCACTCCGCGAAAGCCTCGGCCAGCCGGTCGGCCAAGACTTGCACCATAATCGCGCTGTAGTCGTCACATGCCTCGCGGTAGGCCGCGGCAATGGGCTCGGCGCCATGGATCGCCACGGCAAAGCCACCGAGGTGATCGCCTTCGGATGCGACGAAATCGGCCAGCGCGGTGTATCCGCCGGAGCGCCGTTCCCGTTGCTGCCGCAGGGTATGCAGCACCCGCTGACCGTTGTGCGCGGCGATGTGGGGTTCTGAAGGCGTGTTGCCGCGCACATCGGTCGCTGGGCCGTCGACCACGATGTCGTCGCCGCGGCGGTGCGCCGACCAGAGCCCGACCACTCCCCGCGCCTGGATCTGATCCTGCTCGAGCAGGTGGATGAGCATCTGCTGCCCTTCGGCAAAGAGCTCTCGCGCCTGCCCGCCCTGGCGCGGATCCTCGAGGATCTGCGGATAGGTGCCCCGCAGTTCCCAGGCCGTGAAGAACGGTGTCCAGTCGATCAGTTCGGCCACTTCTGCGAGGGCGGGCTCCAGCACGTGGCGTCCCAGATGTCTCGGCGCGGGCGGCGCGCCCGTCGAGACTTCGAGCGCCTGAGCGCGGGCACGTTTGAGCGGTACCAGCGTCACCGAACGCTCGGCGTGCCGTTGTCGCAACTCGGCGTATTGCGCGCCGACCTTGGCCGCCAAGGCCTCTTCGCGACCGATCGCCTCAGCCATGACGCCGACCGCTCGGCTTGCGTCGAGGACATGCACGACCGTGCCGGGGTATGCCGGGTCGATCTTGACCGCGGTGTGTGCGGTGCTGGTGGTTGCTCCGCCGATCAACAGGGGCGTAGTCATCCCGCGCCGACTCATCTCGGTGGCCAGATTGACCATTTCGTCCAGACTGGGCGTGATCAGGCCGGAAGCACCGATGATGTCGGCGCCTATTTCCTCGGCGCAGGCCAAGATCTTCTCAGCCGGCACCATCACACCGAGGTCAGTGACGTCATACCCATTGCAGGCCAACACGACCCCGACGATGTTCTTGCCGATGTCGTGCACGTCGCCCTTGACCGTGGCCATCACGATCTTGCCCTTGCTGCGTCCCGCCGTCCCCGAGGCGGCGGCTACGGCTTCCATGTATGGCGTCAGATGGGCGACCGACTTCTTCATCACCCGAGCCGACTTCACCACTTGGGGCAGGAACATCTTGCCGCTGCCAAACAGGTCACCGACCACATCCATGCCGTCCATCAGCGGGCCCTCGATCACCGCCAGGGCCGATCCCATGGCCTGGTATGCCTCCTCGGCATCCTCGACGGCGTAGTCGCTGATCCCGTGCACCAACGCATGCCGCAACCGGTCCGCGACGGGTGCCTCGCGCCATACCTGGGCGGCTTCGCGCGCCTTGGCCCCCGTGCCACCCGTGCTCGCCGTGCCGCTGTACTGGCCGGCGAGGTCGATCAGCCGATCCGTGGCGTCTTCGCGGCGAGCGAGCACGACGTCCTCGACTGCTTCGCGCAGTGGCGGATCGATGTCTGCATAGACCCCGAGCATCCCGGCGTTGACGATGCCCATGTCTAGCCCGGCGCGGATGGAGTGATAGAGAAAGACGGCGTGCATCGCCTCCCGGACCACGTTGTTGCCACGGAAGCTGAATGAGACGTTGCTGATTCCGCCACTGACCCGGGCGTGCGGCAGGTTCTTCTTGATCCACGCCGTTGCTTGGATGAAGTCCAGGGCGTATCGATCGTGCTCGCTCATGCCAGTGGCCACAGTCAGCACGTTGGGGTCGAAGATGATGTCGCGTGGATCCATCCCGACCGTGCTGGTCAGCAAGTCATAGGCTCGCCGACAGATCTGCAGCCGGCGCTCCAGGGTGTCGGCCTGACCCTCCTCGTCGAAGGCCATCACCACCACGGCCGCGCCGTATGCACGCACGATCGCCGCCCGCTCGCAAAAGGTCTGCTCACCATCTTTCAGTGACAGCGAGTTGACGACACCCTTGCCTTGCAGGCATTGCAGCCCTGCTTGCAGCACCTCCCAGCGGGAGGAGTCGACCATGAACGGCACCCGCGCGATGTCCGGCTCGGCGGCCAGCAGATTCAGGAAGTGCGTCATCGTCTCGGGACCATCGATCAGGCCCTCATCGACGTTGACGTCGACCAGTTGCGCACCCGATTCGACCTGTTGCCGGGCGATCTGCACGCACCCGTCCCAGTCGCCACTGGTGATGGCTTTGGAGAACTTCGGCGACCCGGTGACGTTGGTGCGCTCCCCGATGTTCACGAAGTTGGTCTCCGGGGTCAGGGTGAAGGCTTCCAGGCCGCTGGTACGCAGGAAGCGCGGCGTGGTGGAGGTTTGAGGGAGACGACGGGGCGGTATGCCGTGCACCGCCTCGGCGATCGCCCGAATGTGATCAGGGGTCGTGCCGCAGCAACCGCCGACGATATTGAGCATTCCGGCTTCGGCGAATTCGCGCAGCGTGGCTGCCATCTGCTCGGGCGTCTCGTCGTATCCGCCAAACGCATTGGGCAGGCCGGCGTTCGGGTGGGCGGAGATCAGCGCCCTGGAGGCCGCACCGAGCTCACGCAGATGTGGCCGCATGGCGGCTGGCCCGAGGGCGCAGTTGAGTCCGATGCTGAAGAGATCAACGTGCTCGGTGGAGACCGCGAAGGCTTCAGGTGTTTGGCCGGACAGGGTGCGCCCGGAGGCATCGGTGATCGTGCCGGACAGCATCACCGGCACGCGCACGTCCACCTCGACGAGGACATCGTGGATGGCATGTAGCGCCGCCTTGGCGTTCAAGGTGTCGAAAACTGTCTCCACCATCAAGATGTCGGCCCCGCCGGCCAGCAGACCGCGGACCTGCTCGGCATACGCCTCGCGCAGCTGCGCATAGGTGGTCGCCCGATATTCGGGCCGCTCCACGTCAGGGGACAGCGACGCAGTCCGGTTGGTCGGCCCGATGGCCCCGGCAATGAACCGCGGATGACCATCGGCCGCTTCGAACTGCGCCGCGACCTCACGTCCGATCCGGGCCGCCGCCTCGTTGATTTCAAAGACCAAGTGCCCGGTGCCGTAGTCGGCCTGGGCGATCGACGTCGAGGAGAACGTGTTAGTGCTACTGATGTCGGCGCCCGCCGCGAAGTAGGCGCGGTGGACCTGTGCCACCACATCGGGTCGGACCACTTGCAACAGATCGAAATTGCCTCGATAGGTGTGGTCCGGGTCGGCGTCGTTCGGCCGGAAATCGGCCTCAGTCAGATCGAGTTGTTGCATCATCGAGCCCCATGCCCCGTCCAAGATCAGGATGCGCTCATCACAGAGCGAGCGCAGGGTTGCAGCGCGATCAAGGAGGGTGGGCATGTGCCGAGGATACTTCGGAACAAGGTCAACCCGTGCATCGGTTGCCGAAGATTATTCCTTCGCTCACATGAGGTTGGCTGCCGGTGGCTACCCGTCGATGAACATTGTTGAGAGACTGGCCCGCAATGACTGCCGCACCAGCTGACCAGCGCCCCGTGACTGCGACGTACCGCCTCCAGTTGCACGCGGGCTTCACCTTTGACGCCGCCGCCGGGATCGTTTCCTACCTTGCGGACCTGGGCGTATCGCACGTGTACCTCTCGCCAGTGCTGAGCGCGATGCCCGGTTCGCTGCACTGCTATGACGTGGTGGACCACGAGCAGGTCAACCCCGAACTCGGCGGCGAAGCCGGCCTGCGGGCGCTGGCGCACACTTGCCACGACGCGGGCCTGGGCAGCGTGGTGGACGTGGTGCCCAACCACATGGCCTTGGCTGCGCCCCTGTGGCGCAATGTCCAGGCGTGGTCGGTGTTGCGCGAGGGGCAACACAGTGCCTACGCGCATTGGTTCGATGTCGATTGGGGTGCACTCGAGGGCAAGTTTGGTATGCCGGTGCTCGGGCAACCACTGAGCGACGCCGTGGAGGCGGGCGAGCTGAGGCTGGACACGGGACGCTCGGACGAGGGCATCGCCGCTGGTCAAGGCGTCATCCGATATTTCGATCACGTCTTCCCGGTAGCCGCAGGCACCAATGATTCCGACGATGTCAGTGCCGTGTTGGCTCAGCAAAACTATGTGCTGGCCTCGTGGCGGCAAGCTGACGATGTGCTGAACTATCGCCGCTTCTTCGAGGTCGACACGCTGATCGGGGTGCGTGTCGAAGAGCCGGACGTCTTCGAAGCGACCCACCGCACCCTGCTTAACCTGCACCACGAAGGCGTCATCGACGGCCTCCGGATCGACCACCCGGACGGTCTGTTCGACCCCAGCGGCTATCTGCATACGCTGGCTGGTCATCTGAGCCCCGACGCGCTGGTCTGGGCCGAAAAGATTGTGGAAGAGGATGAGCACCTGCCGGCGGATTGGGAGTGCGCCGGCACCACCGGGTATGACGCCCTGGCGGCCCTGTCGATTGCCTTGACCGATCCCGACACCGCGCAGGAGGTGAGCCGGGCGTGGGCCCGCATCGGTGGCACGCCAGATCTGGATGACGTCGTGGACTCCACCAAGCGGATCACGGTCGAGGAGTTGCTCGGCCCCGAAGTCAATCGGCTCGTGCGTCGGGCAGTTGACGTCTTCCCGGACCGCGACAGTGCAGACCTGCGTGCCGCGCTGAGCGAGATACTGGTCAAACTGCGCGCCTACCGAGCGTACGTCCGTCCCGGTGAGGAGACGGCGGCAGACGCGTCCGCCCGCTTGACCGAAGCGGTGGACCGGGCCTGTGCCGCGGCGCCCGATCTGGAAGGCGTCATCCGAGCGCTCGGGGAGGTGCTGGCGGATCCTGCAGTTGGTGAG
>JBBSNC010000031.1:0-16012 GCA_038232855.1 Actinomycetales bacterium | reverse complement strand
TGGACGGCGTGATCTCGTTCGCGCTGCCCGAGGACGACTTGCTCTCGGCCCCGACGGTGCGGGACGTGATGCACGCCTGCGATGGTGCCTTCGCCGCTGGTGACGAGGCGTTGCTGGATCGGGAATCGATGGGGGTCATCGTGGCAGCGATGACGATGCCACATGTGCTGGACCGACTGGCAGAGGGTTGCTTTGTCATCTGCCCCAGCGACCGCGAAGAGATCCTGCTGGCGGTCGTCATGGCCCACAAGGCGGTAACGTTCCCCAGCTTGGCAGGCATCATGCTCAATGGCGGTTTCCACCTCAGCGAGCAAACCCAAACACTCATTGACGGCCTTGATGTCGAACTGCCGATCATCCAAGCCCCCGGCGGCACTATGGAAACGGCCCGCGCGGCACAGAAGGCGGTAGGCGCAATCACACCCGCCTCGCCGCGCAAGATCGAACGTGCGCGGACAGCCGTGCGCGATCACATCGACCTGGCCCAAGTGGTGCCCAGCGCCTCGACATCCTCGGACGTGATGACCCCCTTGATGTTCGAGCACCGACTCACGGCACGGGCACGCCAAGCCGGTGCCAGAGTCGTGTTGCCTGAAGGCATGGAAGACCGCATCCTCAAGGCAGCCGACACGGTGCTCGCACGCGGCATCGCCGACCTCACCCTGCTCGGCGTCGAGGAAGACATCCGGGCCAGGGCCACCTCGCTCGGCCTCGACATCAGCAAAGCCGACATCATCGATCCAACGAACGACTCGCGACGTGACACGTATGCCGAAACCTACGCAGAATTGCGGGCCCACAAGGGTGTGACGATCGACCAGGCGCGGGACGCAGTCGTTGACCCCTCCTACTTCGGCACGATGATGGTGCACGCTGGTGAGGCGGACGGCATGGTCAGCGGCTCGATCACCACCACAGCGGCCACCATCCGGCCCGCCCTGGAGATCATCAAGACCGCAGATGGTGTTTCAGTAGTCTCCAGCGTGTTCTTCATGTGCCTGGCCGATCGGGTGCTGGCTTATGGCGACTGCGCCATCAACCCGATGCCAAATGCTGAGCAACTCGCTGACATCGCCATCTCCTCCGCCAGCACGGCCAGCACCTTCGGCCTGCAGCCCTTGGTGGCGATGTTGTCCTACTCCACTGGCGGCTCCGGCAAGGGAGCCGACGTGGAGAAGGTCCGCGAGGCCACCGCATTGGTGCATGAGCGTCAACCTGAACTCGAGGTCGAGGGCCCCATCCAGTACGACGCCGCGGTGGACTCCGGGGTGGCCGCCACCAAACTCAAGGATTCGAAGGTGGCAGGCCGCGCGAGCGTGCTGATCTTCCCCGACCTCAACACCGGCAACAACACGTATAAGGCGGTTCAGCGCAGCGCCTCGGCTATCGCTATCGGACCGGTGTTGCAAGGGCTGCGAATGCCGGTCAATGACCTGTCGCGAGGCTCCACCGTGCGCGACATCGTCAACACCATCTCCATCACGGCGATCCAGGCGAAGAGCTGACCCGTGGCCACCCAGGTGCTCGTCATCAACGCCGGTTCCTCGTCGTTGAAGTACCAATTGGTGGACCCCGAGACTGGCCACAGCCTGGCCACCGGGCTGGTCGAGCGCATCGGCAATCCAGGCTCGAATGTGCGGCACACCGTCAACGGCACGCGCACCACCCGCGATATCGACTGCCCCGACCACGAGGCAGCCTTTGCTGCACTACGCCGGGAGTTCAGCACACACGGGCCCGCATTGAAGGATTCGGCAATCGCTGTTGTCGGGCACCGCGTGGTGCACGGCGGTGACCAGTTCAGCAGGCCCACTCTGATCGATGACAGCGTCGTCAGTACGATCATGGCGGTGGCTGCGTTGGCACCCCTGCACAACCCGGCCAACGTACAGGGCATCCAGGCGGCCCGTGAGACTTTCCCCGATCTGCCACATGTCGCAGTGTTCGACACCGCCTTCCACTCGACGATTCCCGCCGCAGCCAGAGAGTATGCCGTCCCCCGCCAATGGAGACACGAGTACGGGGTGCGCAAATACGGGTTCCACGGCACCTCACATGCCTACGTCTCACGGCGAGTCGCCCACCTGCTCAACAAACCGCTGGAGCAGGTGAACTCCATCGTGATCCATCTCGGCAACGGTGCCTCGGCCTGCGCGGTCGCCGGAGGCGTCAGTGTCGACACCTCGATGGGCCTATCCCCCACCGACGGCCTGGTGATGGGCACCCGCACGGGCGACCTTGACCCAACAGTCGCCGGTCACCTGGCCACGGTGGCCGGCATCTCCATCGCAGACTTCACCCAAGCCATCAACAAAGAGAGCGGCCTGCTCGGCCTGACCGGCAGCAGCGACTTCCGAGAAGTCATGGAACAGGCGCAGGCCGGGGATGAAGCCGCGCAGTTGGCATACGACGTAGTGGTGCATCGCATCGTGCGCCACGTCGGTGCGCTCGCTGCCCCGCTGGGGCGGCTCGACGCGGTCGCCTTCACCGCCGGCGTCGGCGAGAACAATCCGCGGTTGCGGGCTGACGTACTCACCGCACTGAGCATCTTCGGGCTGGCTGTCGACGAGGTCGCCAATGCCCAGACCACCGGTGAAACTCAGATCAGCCCCGAGGGCAGCACACCCGTGGCATTCGTGATCCCGACCAACGAAGAGTTCGAAATCGCCCGCCAAAGCGCCGGGTTGCTCGCCTCGCAGTGAAAGACTGGCGCCATGGCATCGGGGACCTGTGCGTCGCGTCACCAGGAGTGTGCCCAAGCCGATCTGGAGCGGTGGAACACCCCACCGAACTGGATCACGATGGCCCGCACGCTTGCCGCTGTCGTCATTGCCCTTGCGGCTGCTCCGGCGGAGAGTCTGACCCTGATCTTGGTCGCCACCGGCATCTATTGGGTGGGTGACATAGCCGATGGCGCGGTAGCCAGGCTGATGCGGCGGGAGACACGCACCGGGGCGGTGCTCGACATCATCTGCGACCGCATCTGCGCCTCGGTGATCTATATCGGGCTGGTGTGGCTGATGCCGCAGATGTGGATCCCGATCTCGATCTACCTCATCAGTTTCAGCGTGCTGGACCTGATGCTGTCGCTGTCGTTCCTGAACTACCCGCTGTCCAGCCCCAACTACTTCTACCTCGCTGACCGCCGCATCCACGCGCTGAACTGGTCGCGAGTGGCCAAAGGCGTCAATACGGCGTTGTTCCTCGCGGTTGTCATCGCCTTTGAGAACGCCATCCTGGCGAGTGCCCTCGCGCTTGCGCTGCTCACCTTGAAGGTCGTGAGCCTGAGGTTGCTGTCACAGGTCGCAGTCAACGACGGCACTGAATGCGCCCATGAATTGTTGCCATCGCACCACGCCTCGGGCACGTTGTGACACTGCTCGTCACATTCTTCGCCTGCTTGGTCTCGGCACTGTTTCCGTTGGTCAACGCCGAGGCGTACCTGGTGGCCGTCAGTTTTGCGACCAGTTCGACGCGGTTATGGGCGCTCGCGTTCGTCGCCGGTGCGGGCCAGACGGTCGGCAAGATCATCTGGTATGAGGTGGCACGCCGATCGCTGGACTGGCGCTGGGTGCGCAAAAAACTAGACAGAGCCCATACCCGAGAGTTGCTGACCCGGTGGCGGGAGCGCTTCAACGCCAAGCCGTGGCTATGGAGCGGGGTGCTCTTTGTCTCAGCCAGCGTCGGGCTGCCTCCCTTGCTGATTCTCGCGGTTGTGGCAGGGCAGTTGCAGGTCTCGCGCATCTGGTTCGTAGTGACCGTTTTGCTTGGCCGCACCTTGAGGTTCGCCGCCATCCTTGGCGGCCTCGGCTGGGTCACCGATGTCCTGGAGCGCCTGGGCTAGGAGTCCTCGTGCGACGTCCGCGTGGGCTCGGCAGCGTGCGCGACATACGCCATCGGCTTCCACAGGAACGCGAGCGCTACCAGGGAGCCGGCGAAGGCAAACCAGAACGCGCTCAGCAGCCCGAACTGTGTCGCCATTGCTCCACCGATGAGCGTGCCAAGCGCAATCCCACCCAGCGAGCCGAGCATATAGACGCTGTTGACCCGACCCAGCATGTGCTCAGGCGTGGCTCGTTGCCGCACCGTGGTCGACGTGGTTCCCCAGACAGCGGCATGTACCCCAAACAAGAACAAGATGATGCCGGCCAGGATGGCCGAGTGCGTCAAGGCCAGTGCCGCATGGCTGGCGGTTTCCAGGACCAATCCGGTGCGCAGCAGCCCGGCGTAGGAGAACCTCGCTTCCAACCGGGCATACAGCGTGGAGCCGAGGACTGCTCCGACGGCGATGGTGGACATCAAAATGCCGAAGCCGATGTCGCCGACCTGGAGCCGATCCTGGGCGTAGAGCACATAGAGCCCAACGACCGCACCATAAGTGACGTTGAAGATCGTGATCATCAGTGCCAGCGTGCGCACCGGGGGGTGACGCCACAGCCACGTGGTGCCCTCACCGATTTGGGTGCGCATCGACACCCCGGAGGCGCTGGGCGCTCGCTCCGGCAGGTTCATCCGAGAGATCAGCACTACGCCGAGCAGTAACAAGACTGCCTGGGCGCCAAAAGCCAGGCTGCTCGCCACCGTAAACAGCGCAGCGCCCAACGGCGGGCCAGCCATCTGATTGGTGACCATCGCGCTGCCGAAGATGCGTGAATTGGCTAGGCCCAAGTGCTCCCGGGGCACCACCGCAACGGTCAGGGTCGAAGCAGCATTGTCGGCGAACGTCTCGGCGGTCCCGAGGGCGAAGAACGCCACATACAACAGGGGCAGGGAGATCTGATCGGACAGCAACAGGCCAAGCACACCCAGCAGGACGAGGGCCCGACCTCCATCAGCAGCCATGACCAAGATTCGCCGGTCCACCCGATCTACGACGCTTCCGGCAATCAGACCGAACAGCAACCAGGGCAACCGCTGGGCGAAAACAGCCATCGAGACGGCGAACGGGTCGCGGGTCACCGACGCCACCAAGAGCGGACCGGCTGCGAGCAGCACGCCATCGCCGAGATTGGTCGATGTGGAGGCTGCGAACAGCCACCGAAAGTTCACACCCAGACGCTCGGGCAGCAGCCGTTCCAGCACGAGCGCGACCCTAGCCTGCGTAGGGTGAGGCCATCCACGGCTTTTCGCCGATGCCTACCAGGGAGTGCCGATCAGACGTTTCGAAGAGTTGTCGGTGGCGCAAACACGGATGGGTGAAGTCTCGCTGCGGCGTCGGCTCGAGCCGATCACGGGGACCCATGTGTATGAGGTCAAGTTGGGCGACGAGTTCTTGATGTCCAGCATGTTCACCATTGCCGAGGTTGCTCTGGCCGACGTGGCGTTGGGCGAGCTCATCGCTGTGGGCAGCTCAAACCTGTCAGTCCTGGTCGGTGGGCTCGGGCTGGGCTACACCGCGGTAGCTGCGCTGCGGCATACCGAAGTCGCTCAGGTGAGCGTGATCGAGGCGTTGCAGCCGGTGATCGACTGGCATCAGCAGGGCCTGCTGCCAGCCTCAGCCGAGCTCATGGACGACCCGAGGACCAACCTCGTGTTGGCCGACTTCTTTGCAGTCATCGGTCGAGGAAGTGACAACCTCGCCACCGCGGGGCCGGGTCCTGATGGCCAGCTCGACTCGGCATACGACGCGGTGCTGTTGGACATTGACCACGCCCCCGATTTTGTGTTGCACAACAGCCATCAGGGGTTCTACTCCCAAGCTGGCTTGCAAGCCTTGCGACGCTGGGTCAAGCCCGGCGGAGTGTTTGCACTTTGGTCCGACAACCCACCAGATGTTGAGTTTTCGGCCCACTTGGCCGCAGTCTTTGGCAGCACCCGGGCCGAAGTGATCCGCTTTGCCAACCCGCTCACGCGAGGGACCTCAACCAACACCGTTTACCTGGCCTTCGGCTGATCGGGCAGGGTGGCGGGAACAGTGCAGCGCAGCGAAAGGGTTTAAGTATCGTGCCGGACGTGAGACCACAGCAGCAGGCCCAACTGGAGGCCTTCCGCACCTATGTGCAGCCCGAGATCGAAGTCATGCTGCGGGTGGCCACCTCATTGACCGGGCGGACCGGCGGCGCGGAGGATTTGGTCCAAGAGACCTTGATCCGGGCGTTTCGCGGGATCGAAAGTTTTGACGGCCGCTACCCGCGGGCGTGGTTGCTGACCATCCTGCGGCGAACACATATCAACATGCATCGCCGGCAACGGCCCGACGTGGTGGAGAATCTCGACACGCTGCACGGGTCTCGGCCTGCTTTCGGGGCCGCGGTGGGCACCAGCGCCGAGCAACACGTCCTCGATCAGACGTTGCACCCCGCCCTCCAGACAGCACTCGATGCCCTCGATCCGCGGTTCCGCACGGTCTTGCTGCTCATCGACGTGGACCAATTGACCTATGCCGAAGCGGCTGCCGCCCTCGACGTGCCCGTCGGCACGGTGATGTCCCGGTTGAGCCGCGCCCGCGAGAAAGTGCGCCGCCACCTCGGCCACGAAGTTCTGAGCGCAAGGAGACTGTCATGAGTGGGAAATGGCCGCGTATGTCGATGCTGTCCAATCTGCGGATGATGGTGACCTGCCACTGGGCGGGCCGTCGGATTCAGTCATACCTCGACGTTGACCCCGACGCGCCCCTGAGCGCTGCTGAGGTCACCCGGTTGGAGGCGCACTTGGCCACGTGTGAGAAGTGCTCCACGATCACCGACGAACATCGGGTGCTGCGCAGTGCACTCGGCCGTTGGGCCGCGGCCAGTCCGCCGGACCCGGCTGCGGTGCAGCGATTGCGGGTGCTGGTGGACACCTTCGGTGAGCCGGGGCAGTCATGACCCGCCGATGGGACGTCGTGGTCCTCGGGGGGGGCACGGCCGGAATCGTCGGCGCCAAGGTGGCCGCGAACTTCGGTGCTCGAGTGTTGCTCATTGAGGGCGAACGCACCGGTGGCGACTGCCTGTGGACCGGGTGTGTGCCGTCTAAGTCACTGCTGGCGGCCGCGCACGCTGCTGCTGCAGGCCGGGCCGCCGGTGCCTTCGGCGTCCGGTATGCCGACCCGGATGTGGACTTCTCCGCCGTGCTAAAGCATGTGCGCGCCGCGATCGCGCACATCCAACCGATCGACTCCATCGAGGCGCTCAATAAGGCCGGGGTCGAAGTCATCACCGGCCACGCCGTGTTGACCGGCCCCACGTCTGCGCACGTCACCGGCGAGGCTGAGGAGGACATCGAGTTCGAGCAACTGTTGTTGTGCACCGGAGCGGCGCCCGCCGTGCCGCCCATTCCTGGATTGGTCGAGGCTGACCCATATACCAGCGACACGATCTGGGACCTTGACGAGCTGCCCAGCAGACTGGCGATTCTCGGCGGCGGGAGCATCGGCTGCGAGTTGGGTCAAGCCTTCGCGCGACTCGGGGCACAGGTCACGATCGTCGAGGGCGAGTCTCGCCTCATCCCTCGCGAAGACGAGCGAGCAGCCACCCTCCTCACCCATGCGCTGAAGGCCGATGGGGTCACCGTGCGCACGGGCGCGAAGGTCGAGTCGGTGTCGGACTCGGCTCAGGCACTCCGCCTTGATGACGACAGCACAGTCGAGTTCGACCAATTGCTGGTGGCTGTGGGACGCAGCCCCCGAACCAAAGACATCGGCCTCGACGTGGCCGGAGTCGAGGTAAGCGACCGCGGCATGGTCGTCGTTAATGACTTCCTTGGGACCACAAACCCCCGCATCTGGGCTGCCGGAGACCTCACGGGGCATCCGCAGTTCACCCACATCGCGGGCAATCACGGAAGCACGGCAGCGACCAACGCGGTGCTGGGCACTCGCCGCAAAGCGGCCGGCACCATCCCGCGAGTGACCTTCACCGACCCCGAAGTGGCTGGCGTCGGGGTGCCGACTGAGGACCTCGCAGAGGGGCAGCAGAGTGTCACCATCAGCCACGGCGACGTGGATCGTGCGGTGGCCGAAGGGCAGACCGGCGGCTACACCACGATTGTTTTCGACAAGGGCGGCACGATCCTGGGCGGCACTATCGTGGGGCCGCGTGCGGGTGAGAGTCTGGGTGAGCTGACGTTGGCCGTGCACAAAGGGCTGAAAACTCGTGATTTGGCCGGTGTCATCCACCCCTACCCGACATACAACGACGGACCGTGGAAGGCAGCCCTGGAGGACGTGAACGACCGGCTCTCCGGGCCGTTGTTGGATCGGGCGACCGGTGCGCTGGCAACGATCCGGCAGAAGTGGTTACGACGCCGACGGTGAGGCAGGCCGCCGGAGCGTGAGATAGCCGCCGATCATTCGCTGTGTGGCGCTGATTCCGACGATGACCGCCCACACCCACGCGATCTGCTCGGCATACATGGGCAGGATCAGCCACAGACTGTGGATGAAGATTGTCTCGGTGCCTTCGGCCAAGCCGCCGAGGAAGCTCAGCGACCGGCCGTCGTCCATCCGGTGCCCGGTGCGCTCGGCAATCGAGGAGAACGCCAGAAAGGCCGCCCCGTTGACGTAGTAGGTCAACAACACCAGCCCGAACGGAATCCACGAGGCGTCATACCCGCCGCTCCCAACCGAGGCCGTGACACCGATGGCCACCCCCAGCACGGTCGCCCCATAGACCACGAAGTCAGCCGTGATGTCGACGAAGCCGCCGGCCTCGTCGGCGGCTTCACCGCCATCGATGCGCAACCGGGCCAGGGGGCCATCGAGGCCATCACAGATGCGTGAGGTCAACCAGAGAACCAACGCTAGCGCCCACCACTGCAGGCCCGCCGCGAGAGCGCTGCCCAGGCCGAGCGCCAAGCCCAGCATGCTGATCCGATTCGGGGTGATCCACGCCCGGTCTACGGTGCGCGCAGCAGCGCGCAGCGGACCATCCAACACGGATCGCATCGTCGCATCGAACATCTCGCTCTAACCCTGCGCCTGCACGTCACTAGCCCCAGCCGACTCGGCGTCTGCGGCCGAGCGAGCACGTTGACGCTGCAACAGGACGTAGCCGATGAGGATGAGCAGCACGATCCCCGCCAGTGACCACAGCAGGCGGGCGGGATCTTGCAGACCGGAGGCGCCCACCTGCACATACAGCACAACGGCCGGCACGATGCCCAAGGCAGTGCCGATGGTGTAGGAGACCAGTGGCACACCCGTGGCTCCGGACACGTAGTTCACCGCCATAAAAGGCGCGACCGGCATCATCCGGATCGCCAGCACCGGGAAGATGCCGGTGCCTTGGAGGTAGCGCCACACCTTGCCTTGGTGCCGCTCGATCAGCGGCTCCAAGATCGGACGCACCGTGCTGCGGGCCAAAAAGAACCCAGCCAGTGATCCGGTCATCGCCCCGAGCCACACCACAACCACTCCGCCGACCCCGCCAAACACTGCGCCGGCCAGCACGGTGAACAGCCCGAGCGGCACCGGTAAGAGCGCCAGCACTGCATACACGGCGATAAAAATGACCGGCCCCCAGATGCCGGCAGCGGCAACGGAGTCACGCACCACCTCCGGCTCAAGCAATCCAGCGCGATAGGCAAACCACAGCGCCAGCAATCCCGCGAGCACCACCACGGCTCGGATGATCCATTGCGTGGTGCTGATCTTTTGTGGCATCTACGCCTTTCCCTCATTGATGTGCTCTAGTCTCACCTCGGACGCGCCTGCTGCGCTCCGTCGATGCCGGGAAGGCGGTGAGCGGCACTGAGTGTTCCCGAAACCGAGTACCTTTCCCTTTCGAAGGAAGTCTATTGATGTCGACACACCGCGCTTTCTTTCTCGGCATCGGGACGATCTGCGGGGCGGCCCTGGCTCTCCCCGGTTGTGCAGCGCCGGAGGCCCAACCAGCCCCCGCGCCGGATCGCACCTGGAGCGAGATTGCCGAGGCTGCCCAGGGACAAGAGGTCGCGCTGTGGATGTGGGGCGGTGACCCGGCCGGCAACGCCTACGTCGACGACGTGCTCATCCCGGCCGCCGCTGAAAAGGGTGTTTCGCTACGACGCGTGCCAGTCGCCGACACCAGCGACGCGATCAATCGGGTGCTGACTGAGGTGCAAGCTGGTCAGGACGACGGTGAGGTCGACTTGGTGTGGGTCAACGGCGACAATTTCGCGACCGTGCAGCAGGCCAAGGGCTGGCGCTGTGACTGGGTGGAGATGCTTCCAAGCGCCACGTATCTCGACCCCGAGGACCCATTGCTGGACAGTGATTTCGGCACCGAGGTCGGCGGCTGCGAGGCGCCCTGGCACAAGGCCCAATTCACCTTTGCCTACGACGAAGAAAGGGTGCAAGACCCGCCTACCTCCTTGCTTGGGCTGCTGGATTGGGCCGAGCAGCACCCGGGCCGGTTCACCTATCCCGCTCCCCCGGACTTCACCGGATCGGTCTTCGTGCGGCAGGCGTTGTATGCCGTGGCAGGCGGTGTCGAGAACGTACCGTTGACCTTCTCCGAGTCGGACTTTGAGGACCTCACGCCTGCGCTCTGGGATCGGCTGGAGGAGGTCGAAGGCTCGCTGTGGCGCGAAGGAGAAACCTACCCGCGCGATAGCGCCGCGCTGGATCGGTTGTACGCCGACGGCCAAGTCGACTTCACCATGACCTACGGTCCAGCCACCCTGACCGATCTGGTCGCCGACGGCACCTATCCCGACTCAACCCGCGTGCTGACGTTGGCGGAGGGCACAGTGGGCAATGCCAGTTTCTTGGCGATCCCGGCGACCTCGGGCAGCTCCGAGGGGGCAATGGTTGTCGCCGATGTGGCCATGTCACCACAGCAGCAGGCCGCCAAAGCCGATCCAGCCGTGTGGGGCCAGTTCACCGTGCTGGACATCAGTCGTCTGCCCGAGGACGAGGCCGCAGCCTTCGCCGATCTGCCGGATTCTCCAGTCGTGCCCTCCTACGAGGTGTTGTCAGCCAACGCCAACCCGGAGCTGTCGGCACAATGGGTGCCGGCACTGGATGAGGGTTGGCGCGTGAACGTGCTCGGCGAGTGAGCTGGGCACCGAGGTGGACCACCCTGGCCGCGGCGAGCGCCGGTTTTCTCACCGCTGTGGTGGTGCTGTCGGCAGTGTCGACGTTGCTGCTCAGCGCCAGTGGTTTGATGCCACTGGTCGGTGCGCCGACATTGAGCTCGGCGGCCTTTGGCGCGGTCGCGCCGGACTTGATGGTGGCGACCCGCGAGTCGTTGCTCATTGCGCTGCTGGCCACGGCCATGGCCGCCGCGCTCGGAATGAGCGTGGCGTTGCTGGTGGTGGGTAGCACAGGAGGATCGGCCCTGCTGTCCGCGATGGCCGCTGCGCCAATCCCCATCCCGCACATCGTCGGCGCCGCGTCGTTTGCCCTGTTGCTCTCTGACGCGGGGTTGTTCAATCGGCTCAGCGGGGTCGACACCACGTCGTGGCCGTCGTTGGTCGCGGGTTCGTGGCCGATTGCGGCTGTGGCTGCTTTCGCCTGGAAGGAGTCCGCATTCGTCGCGCTGGTCGTCACCGCCTCACTGGGACCGGCGGTGCGTAGCTATTCGGAGGCAGCTGCCCTGCTGGGTGCTGGATCTGCGGATCGCGTCCGGAGGGTCGTCATACCCCTGGCCATGCCCGCCCTGCTCGGCTCCTCGATCATTGTCTTCCTCTTTACCCTGGGCTCATACGAGGTGGTCTGGCTGCTGGGGCAGGCCCACCCCGAGCCTCTGCCCGTGATGGCGTATCGCCTCTTCACCGCGGTGGACCTGCAGGCCAGACCGCAGGCCGCCGCAGTCGCACTGACCACCGTGCTGCTGGCGCTGACGGCGGCTGCTGCCACAGTCCCCCTGCTACGCCGACTGGGCAGTGCCCGATGACCGCGCGGGTCATTCGTCGCGTCGCTGCGGCACTCTTGCTGTTGTGGTTCGCGCTGCCGTTGCTGCCGGTGGTGCTGTGGGCGTTCGCGAATCAGTGGTCGTTCCCTGCGGTGTTGCCCCAGCAGTGGGGCACCCGCGGGTGGGGTCAAGCAGGTGAAGCCGGGCTGTTCCCGGCGTTGCTGCGCTCGACGCTGCTCGGCGTCATCGTCGCGGTGCTCGCGGTGACCCTGGGTGCGGCGACAGGTCGGGTGCTGGCCTGGAAGCGCACCCGGTGGAACGGGCTGCTGGCGTTGACGCTGCTTGCCCCGGTGGCATTGCCGCCGTTTGCATTGGCGATGGGCTTGGACGTCCTGTTGTTGCGGATCGGTGTGCCATCGCTGGTGGCGCTGGTGGGATTGATGACCGTGTTTGCCCTGCCTTACACCACCTACACCCTGCGCGCGGCATACACGGCCTTGGATCGCGGCCTTGAAGAGCAGGCGCGACTGCTCGGGGCAGGCCCCGTGAGCGCCTACCTGCGGGTCACTCTGCCGGCCCTGGCACCGGCCATCGCTGCCGCAGCCTTCCTCGCCTTCCTCATTGGCTGGAGCGATTATGTGGTCACCGTCGTGATCAGCGGCGGACAGTTCACGACGGTGCCGTTGCTGATCGGCTCGGCCGCCTCGCGCACCGGCAACGAGGCGCTGCTCGCAGTATTGTCACTGGCTTCGCTGCTGCCGTTGAGCGTCTTGTTGGGTGCCTCCTCGTTCCAGCGCCGGCACACGGGAGGTCTGCATGTCCGCTGATCTCACACTGGAGCACCTCTGCTTCCGCCACCCCGGCAGCGAGACGTATGCCGTGCGCGACATCGACCTGCATGTGGGAGCCGGTCAGATGATGGCGCTGCTGGGTTCCTCCGGCTCCGGGAAGTCAACCGCGCTGCGCTTGACAGCCGGGCTCGAACAGCCGCAGTCAGGTGACGTGGTGATCAACGGCGTCAGCCAGGCCGGGGTGGCACCCGAACGACGGGGCATCACCATGATGTTCCAGAAGCCGCTGCTCTTTCCACACCTGTCGGTCATCGACAATGTCGCCTTCGCGGATCGGGTTGCCGGGGCAACGCGTCGTCAGGCGAGGGCTAACGCCGCCCGCTACTTGGATCTGGTGCACCTGGGCGATCTCGCCCACCGCCGTTCGCGGCAACTCTCCGGCGGTCAGGAGCAACGCGTCTCTCTGGCCCGTGCGCTCGCGGCTAACCCCAAGGTGTTGCTCCTGGATGAGCCCTTCGGGGCGCTGGACACGAGCGTGCGGTCCACGATGTATGACCTGCTCGAAGAGGTACGGGCCATGGTGGACCCGACAATCGTGTTAGTGACGCACGACCTGACTGAGGCATCCCTGGCCGACCGGGTCGCCGTGTTGAGTGATGGTGCCGTCGCACAAGTTGGCACCGTGCCACAACTGCACGCCGCCCCCGCCTCTGTGCACGTTGCCCGCTTGCTGGGTGGTTTCGCCGAGATTCCCGGGGAGGTACGGGACGGGGTGCACCACAGCTCCGCTGGTCGCGTTCCGTTGCCGCCGTCCTGCGCGCCCGGTGTGGGGAGCGCGACCTTGCTCATTCACCGGCAGAGCGTGAGGTTGACTCCGCTGGACGATGATGCGGGGTCAGCAGGCGCGAGGACTGACGGTGATCTGAAGGGCATGGTCACCCGCCTGCGGGCTGCTGGTTTGCGTCAGAGCGTGAGCGTGGCGCTGGGTCCAGACCCGCTCAGCGACAGTGCTGGCACGAGTGTCGAGGCCGACATTGATGACGCGGCCGAAGGCGGTCCCGGCGCCGATCGCCTTCGGGTGGGCGCTCGGGTCCGCGTGCGATTGGCGAGCAGGGGCGTATGGGCGGTGCCTACCCCTGGGGAGGGGGCTGCGAAGGCCGTGACATATTCGAACTCATGACGGAGCCTGTGATCAGCACTCAGGGTCTGACCAAGCACTACGGGGATTTCGTTGCCTTGGACGACCTCACCCTGGACGTGCTCCCGGGCGAGATCTTCGGCTTCCTCGGCCCCAACGGCGCTGGTAAGTCCACTGCGATACGCGCACTGCTCGATCAGGTAAGGCCCACCAGCGGCTCCGCGCAGGTCCTGGGCCTGGATACTCATCGGGACAACAAGGCCATCCGCGCGCGGATCGGCTACGTGCCTGGTGACCTGGCCCTCTATCCCCGGCTGACGGGCCAACAGACGCTGGACTACTTCGGCCGGTTGCGCGGTGGGGTCTCGCCTGGTTATGTCCGCGAGTTGGCGGATCGATTCGAAGCCGATCTCACCAAGCGAGTTGGTGAATACTCAACCGGTAACCGGCAGAAGATCGGGCTCATCCAGGCCTTCATGCACCAACCTGAGTTGCTTATTCTGGATGAGCCGAACTCCGGCCTCGACCCGTTGCTTCAAAACGTCTTTCACTCGTTGCTGGAGGAGATCCGCGCGGAAGGGCGCACCATCTTCTTGTCCTCGCACACCTTGTCGGAGGTGGAACGAGTTGCCGACCGCGTCGGTATCATTCGGAAAGCCTCGCTCATCGTGGTGGAACGCGTGGATGAGTTGAAACGCAAGGCGATCCGACAGGTGGAGTTCGAGTTTGCTGAACCTGTCCTAGTCGATGTGTTCGCGCAGGTCGAAGGCGTGCAGCAGGTGCATGTCGAGGATCGGGTTGCGCGGGTTTCCTATCACGGCGACGCGAACCCCCTCCTGCGAGCGGCCGTTGATCACCATGTGGTCAATCTGCGCAGCCGCGAGTCTGATCTGGATGAGATCTTCCTCACCTACTACCGCGATCGCACCCGCTGACATGGCGATCACCCTCTGGCTCAAAGACTCCAAGGACCGGCTCGCTCTGGCATTGACCGTCGGAATCGTCTTGGTGATCTTCTCGGCCATCGCCTTCGCCATCTACGCCCCCATGGCCGACACGCTCGATGCGGTGGCAGCGACCTTTCCGCCGGAGGTTCTCACCATTGTGGGCGGGATCGGTCCTGGTGGATATGTCGTCAGCGAACTCTTCAATGTGCTCGGGCCGCTGGCGCTCGTGACCTTCTCGGTGAGTCTGGGGACCTCGCTGCTGGCGGGTGAGGAAGAGGATGGCACGTTGGGGCTGTTGATCGCCCATCCACTGACCCGGGCTGACATCGTCTTCGCCAAGGCGACCACCCTGCTCGCGATGGTGGCGATTTCCACCGGACTGTTCTGGGTGGGGGTCACCGGCAGCGCGACATACCAGGGCGTCGGTTTGGACCAACAAGGCATCGCCGCCGCATGCGCACATCTGTTCGCACTGTCTGCGAGTTTCGGACTGATCGGGTTGGCCGCGGGAGCCGCGACCGGCCGACCGGGCACGGCAGGAGCGATCGCGGCGGCGATCAGTGCGACGTGCTATCTCAGCGCGACGATGCTGCCGGTTGCAGGGCTGGAGACCTTGGCCCGGTGGAGTCCGTGGTTCTACTACAACGGCAGCGTGCCTCTCACCAACGGCATCGACCTGGGCCACCTGGGCGTGCTCGTGGCCTTGGGCGCTCTCGCCTTAGCGAGCGCCTTGATGCTCTTTGCACGCCGAGACCTGCGGGGGTGAGCGGTGCCAATGCTGCTGGTGTTGGGCAAGGAACTGCGAGATCGAGTGGTGTTGGTAGGCGTCACCGGGGCCATCCTGATCTGCCTCTGCCTGCTCTCTGGAGTGTTGTGGGGGCCGATGCAGGAACAGTTTGCGGCGCTGCGCGATGTCCTCCCGGCAGCCCTCCTATCGCTCATCCCCGGTGGGGACATGTCATCCCCGACGGGATGGGTCAACGCTCAGGTCATGTCGCTCAGCGCTCCGGGAGCGTTGATCGCCGTGGGCGTGGTCTCCGCCCTGCGCGGGACGGTCGGCGAAGAAACTCGAGGCACCCTCGCCCTGCTGTTGGGCAACGGCATCGGACGGGCTACGTTCGCAGGGGCCAAATTCCTGGCCATGCTGATTCACGTCGCGCTCGCTGCTGTTCTGCTCGCGGCGGGGTTGTGGGTGTCCAACCAAATATGGGATCTGGGCCTCGGCACCGGACAACTGCTCGGCGGAGTCATTCACGCGATGGTGTTGGCGTGGCTATTCGGTTCGCTCACGGCGGCTATCGGGCTCAGCACGGGGAGAGCGCGACTGACTGGCATGGCCAGCATCACAGTCGCTGCCACCTCGTTCGTGATAGCCACCTTCTT
>JBBSNC010000030.1:0-16189 GCA_038232855.1 Actinomycetales bacterium | reverse complement strand
CGGCATCGTTGTGCCGCACCCGCAGCACCCTTCCCACCAAACCCGTGCTGTTCACGACAGTGCGATCGGCGCGGACTCCGTCAGCAGTGCCGTGGTCGATCGTGACCATCAGCGCGGCGACTGGCGATGTCGCTGGGGCTACGGCGACAACGCGTGCGCCAAGCACCCGCTCCCCCGCCGCCCCGGCCGGCACTTCGATCTGGTTGCCCCGAGCCATCGCCTCGCGCTCGGCGCGCAACCGTTGCACCTGAACCTCAAGGTGGTCCCGTTCCAACTCGACTCGGCGCAGATCGTCGTCATCCCAGCCGCGGAACAGTTGCTGAATAGGCGAAAACACTGCCGCACTGGCGTTGCGCAGTGGAGAGGTCCAAGCCGGCCGCGCGAGATCCACCACCAACAGCAGCACGGTCACCGCGACCAGGGCGGCAACAAGTCGCTTGGTCCTCACCATGTCGGCGCTGTGACCAGCACTCGCTGCAGGGCCGAAAAATCGTCCACGCACGCCCCGGCTCCTCGGATCACTGCGTGCCGGGGCTCTGGGACAACCCGGACGTTCAAGCCCAGTTCGCGTTGCAACCGTCGGTCCAGTCCAAGGAGCAACGCCCCTCCACCGGTGAGCACCGCCCCGCCGTCCAGGAGGTCACCGGACAGTTCTGGCGGGCAGAGATCGAGCACTGCAAGCACAGCGTCGATCAGCGAGGCCATCACGGGTTCGATCATGTCGCCGACTTCGGCTGAGGACAGCGAGATCGTGCGTGGAAGTCCGGTGCTGAGATCTCGCCCACGAATCCGCGTCGACAGTGGCACATCCAAGGGGGTGGCAGCCGCGACGGCTTGCTTGATCTTCTCAGCCGAGGTGTCGCCCAGCAGCAGATCGTGCGCGTGGCGGACGCCGGCGATGATGGCCTCATCGATCTGTTGGCCTCCACCACGGACACTGCGGGTGTTGACGATGCCACCCAAACTGATGATGGCGATGTCCGTGGTGCCTCCGCCGATGTCGATCACCATGGAGGCGGTGGACTCGTGCACCGGCAAGTCTGCGCCGATGGCAGCGGCCATCGCCTCTTCCAGCACGAACACCTGTCGTGCGCCACAGTGGATGGCAGCGTCTTCGATGGTCTTGCGCTCCACCGCGGTCACGCCGCTGGGCACGCACACCACCATCCGCGGGCGGATCAGCCGCGAGGAGGTCACTCGATCCACGAAGTTTCGCAGCATGGCCTGGGTGGTCTCGGAGTTGGTGATCACCCCATCGCGCAGCGGCCGATGTGTGCGCACCGTGGACGGCGTGCGCCCGACCATGTCGTATGCCGACTGGCCAGCCGCGACCAACTGGCCGCTGCGCGCCTCGAGCGCAACAACGGTCGGCTCATCGAGCACGATGCCGTGGCCGCGTTGATGCACCAAGGTTGTGGCGGTGCCTAGGTCGATGGCGAGGTCGCGCCCAAACAGCGACATCCCCGATCGATTCCTCACCCGCCGATCCTATGCATCGGCATACCGTTGCACTGACCGTTGTGCGCGGTACATGCGGGTTAAGACCGCGCATCGGAGCGCATATCGGTCAGGGGATGCGGCGAACTTCGCCGGCTACGGGCACTGTTGCTCGGTTCATGGTGGTGGCCGCGCAGGTCAGGTGGTGCGCTGCGCGCACGTGCTCGGTCACCGGCACCTCGATCTCACCGCTGCCCTGGCGCAGCCGCACCAGATGGACTCCACCGTCACTCGTCATCCGCTGAAGAACGATTGACCCCCATGGAGCGTGCGGCAGGGACCGGTGCGCCACCACCAACGCCGCTTGTGCGGCAGGCGGATAGCCTGTGCGGCCGCGTAGGTATGCCGTGTCCGGGCCCCCGGAGAAGTGTCGCTCGAGCACAGCCACAGCGGTGTCTGGGTCCAAGCCTCCGTAACAGGCGCCGTCTGGGAGAGCGAGGACGTTCGCGGCGAACCGATCGCCCCCAGTGTGCGAGCACTCCCAGGTGGCCTCTGGCCATCGCTTCGCCATCGCTGCCGCGACCGGTCGGCCGCGCGTGGCACAGCAGACGTCATGCCGTCCGTGCGTGCAGACGAGCAACAACTCAGGTTCGTGCGGGTGATGAGGCGCCGGAACGGACGTGGCTACATCGCTGACGACGATGCGTTGCCCCGGGTCGGATGTCGCGGCCACCGCTTGCTCCCTCAGGAGTTCAGCAGCACCCAGAATGTCGTGCCCAACCGCCCATGTCCCCCAGGACGCCACCGGGCCGGCGGCCGTCTCAGGGTCATCGAGCACGCACCAGGAGCGTTGCGGACCGGACTCTCGACGCCCGACCCGACGGATCAGCATGATCCGAGCCTCGGCGTGGGCGGCCAGCGTCGCGAGATGGCCTCGTGACTGCAGACTGAGACCGATCGAGTCGATTGCGGTGGGAAGCCAACGACCTTCCAGTTCGATCAGCAACCAGCGGCGTGCGGGTGGAGCCGTGCCGACCAGAGGATCGCCCCGTTGGCGAGCACCGTCGGAGCAACGCAAGACGTTCGTGGCCTCACTCGAGCGCGTCGACGTTCGCGACTCGCTGACGTCCGAGCTCATGGAGCTGACATCGCGCCGGTCGGGGCGTGTGCGGTGTGGATAGCAATGCCATGGCACACAAAGGACCGGGCGGCTTCACCGGCGACGTCGGGGTCATTGGCAAGGTCCGAGACGATCACGGGCTTCCCGGACATGAGGCGCTCGAGGGCCTTCCGCTGTTGCGTAGTCACCTGGAAACGCCCGGCGCGGGAACGCACGTGGCTGTTGCCGGACTCATCTGCTTCGGTGCATTCCATTATGAGGTGATCGCGCAACCGCAGGGTGTCGCTCGGGAGGAGGTCGGACAGCCCGGCGGCTGCTGAAATGGGTGAAAGTCCCGCAGGACGTTGGGCTGCCCGGGCTTGACCGCTCATGATCTGAGCCACGTCATGCGCTGAAGCAGTCGAGATAGCCTCGATCAGCACCCCGCGGACGATGTCGATGTCGTCCACCAGTTGGGAGTTGTCGTGGACATCGACACCCAGCGGCAACGACTGCCGGATGTCAGGCAACTCGCTCAGGCCACGACGCGCTCGGCTCAGGAGGGCATCTGCCAGGTGGTGACGTGTCCAACCGTGGACGCCCACGGTCAGATGAATGCTGAGGCCGCCGAGGGCCTTGGCGCTGTGAATGTAGCCGCGGGGCAGATACAGGCAGTCACCGGGCGACAGGGTCGCTTCAATGGTTGCGGGGAGGGTGGCTGAGGCCTCGACCTCCGCGCGTCGGTCAGCCCACGGCTGATCGCGCAACGGTGCACTGATGACCGGCTCATGGATCGACCAACGCTTCTGCCCGTGTATCTGCAGCACAAAGACGTCGTGCACGTCGTAGTGGTCAGCGAATCCTTGATTCTGGGCCGGGGTCACATAGGCGTTGACCTGCACGGGATGCCCCAATGCTGCGGCGAGATCCTGACTCCAGCGCGCAATCGGATCCCAGGTGCGATGCAGACCCTGCAGCACCACGGTCGCGCCATCGGCAAAAAGCCTCAGCACGGCGTCGTCGCTGACCTGATCGTTCACGCCTGCCCCGACACCACCACCGACCGTGTATGCCGACGCCGGCAGGGTTGCGCCATTCTTCGCCATGCGAATGAAGGGAGTGCGTAGACCGCGTCGACTGAGCAACTCATCGGCTGCAGCGAGTGAGAAGAGGTCGCTGAAGTCGTCATCGCCGCGCTCGGCATACGAGGTCAGCAGCCCCGTGGTGGCCCAATACTCGCGGGCGAAGGTCTCGACGTCGCACGCGAAGAGGCGGGCGAGAGCCGAATCGTCGGCCCGCACCCGCCCCGAGGAAGATGCGTTCGTCACCCGGCTTGTCCGTCGGCACCGCCGTCGGCGCAACCATCAGCACCGCCATCGGCGCCACCATCAGCACCGCCGTCGGCGCCACCACCTTCGGCGCCACCATCAGCCGGACCGTGCTCCGCGCCATCACCCTCGGCGCCACCATCAGCACCGCCGTCGGCGCCACCACCCTCGGCGCCACCAGTGTCGTCCTGGAATGCCTTCTCGACATCCTCAGAGGTGTTCAGGTTCGAATCTTCGAAATCGTTAGTGCTCATGCTGCCTCCATCGATAGATGCTGTGGACGAATCGGGGCGCCCGTCCATACCTCACATCACCACACGTTTCGCGTGGTGCCGCAACATATGGTTCAGCTCCCGACAGGGAACCAAATGGCAATCTCGCGCTCTGCAGATTCAGCCGAGTCCGATCCATGGACGATGTTCTGCTGAACCGCTACCCCCCAGTCGCCCCCAAGGTCGCCGCGGATTGTGCCCGGCGCGGCAGCCGTGGGGTCGGTCGCCCCGGCCAAAGCGCGGAAGCCAGGCACGCAGCCCTGCCCCTCAATAACCGCAGCGGTGATCCGCCCAGAACTCATGAACTCCAGCAGTGGCTCATAGAACGGTTTGCCCTCGTGCTCGGCATAGTGCGCAGCCAACTGTGATCGGCTGGCTTGCACCACCGCGAGCGCCGCCAGGGTGTAGCCCTTGGCCTCGATGCGGGCCAGCACCTGACCGCTGAGTCCACGGCGGAAGCCGTCGGGCTTGATCAGGACGAGGGAGCGCTCCGCGGGCTGCGTTGTGTCGGTCACGAGAAGAGCCTACCGAGGCTGTAGGACGCCCGCGCCCAGCAGGCCGAAGAGAACCAATGCCAGTCCGATGCGATACAGGACGAACGGGGTGAACGTGTGGGTGGAGATGTACCGCAGGAACCACGCGATGACGGCCAATGCCACCACAAATGCAATCCCGGTCGCCACGATGATCGGCCCCCAGGCTGGGGTGACCGGGTCATCGGCGATTTTGGCCACCTGGTAACCACCGGATCCGAGCACCGCGGGGATCGCCAGCAGGAATGAGTATCTCGCCGCTGCCTCGCGGGTGTAGCCCATGAAGAGTCCCGCGGCGATGGTGCCACCGCTGCGAGACACCCCAGGGATGAGTGCCAATGCCTGCGCGAAGCCGTAGATGATGCCGTGTTTCCAGCTCAAGCCCTTCAGCGTCAACTCGGTGCGGCCGACCCGATCGGCGGCATACAGAACTAACGCAAAAACGAAGAGCATCGTCGCGGTCAGCCACAGATTGCGCAGGTCGGTTTCGATCCGGTCCTGGAATGTGTAGCCGAGCACCACGATCGGGATCGAACCGACGATGACCAGCCACCCGATTCGGACGTCGGGGTCGCTCTGCGGGATCTTGCCCACCAATGCTTGGGCCCAACGGCTGATGATCCGGACGATGTCGCGCCAGAAGAAGACCAACACTGCTGCTTCGGTGCCAAGCTGGCTGATGGCGGTGAACGCCGCGCCAGGATCTTCGCCGCCGATGAGTTGGCCGACGATGGAGAGGTGCGCGCTACTGGAAATCGGAAGGAACTCGGTCAACCCCTGGACCAACCCGAGGATGATCGCTTGCAGATAGTCCAACGCCTAGTTCTCCTCAGGTTCTTCAGGTGCTCGATCAAGATCCGGATCTGATGCTCCCTCGGCGTCCCATTGGGCGCTGACACGATCCAACTTTGCACCTTGCGACAGGCACAACCACCACAAACCGCCAAATATCGCGGTGACCGCAATCATGGCCGGAAGCACCACCGCGGTCGCCAACGTGAGCACTTGGATTGCCCAGCCGAGCAACACCCCACCGGGCCGACGGAGCAGGCCAGAGGCCACCACACACAACAGCGCGAGCAGGCAACCGCCGATGAGGTATGCCGTCGCACGCCCTTGCGGATCGCCGCCGGCAAGCGCGAATTGCCGAGCGACGAGGGCACCGAAGAAGATGGTCATGGCCTGGCCGAGCAGCGCCACGGCTGCCAGGCGTCGGGTGAGTTTGCCCGGTACTGCTGATGAAAAGACTGCGGTCACCTAGCCATTGTCCCTGAACGAACCACCGAGCAGTTGACACGCTGCATCCACCTTCGCCGAGGCCGGCCGGCGACACGCCAGCACTCAACGGCTCAACGACGCACGTGCTCGCTGTGGCCGAATGCTGATGGCGGGTCGGTGGGAGAGGACCCGATCATGCGGAGGTCTGACCGAGCAGCAGCCGGACCTCGGCCGCTGTCACAACGGACCCGGTGGCCAACACAGCACCCGACATCCCACCTTCATCGGCGAGTCCGGCGGCAACGTCGAGGGCATCAGGCAGATCGTTGATGACTGTGATGCGGTCTGGGCCGAAGTAACCCAGCGCCATCTCGGCCAACCGCGCTGGCGCGATAGCCCGCGGTGACGTCGAGCGAGTAACCACGAGGTGATCCAGCAACGGCTCCAAGAGAGCCACCATCGGCTCAGCATCCTTCTCTGCCAGGATGGCCAGCACGCCGACCCACCGGTGCACGGTAAAGGAATCGCGCACTGTCTCCACCAGCGCCTCCATGCCCGATGGATTGTGCGCCGCGTCAACGATCACGGTGGGGCTGCGACGCACGATCTCCAACCGACCAGGTGAACTCATGTCGGCGAAAGCACTGCGGATGACCTCATCGGTCAATCGCTGCTCGCCGCCGCCAACAAAAGCCTCGACGGCCGCCACGGCCAGGGCTGCGTTTCGGCTTTGATGCTGCCCGTGCAGCGACAGGAAGAGGTCGCGGTACTCCCCCGCCAGACCGGTCACCGACACCTGTTGCCCGCCAACTGCCACTTCCCGCTCAGTCACGCCAAAGTCCTCGCCCTCGACCTTCAGGGTGGCGCCGACCTCTTCTGTGCGCTCGACGATGAGATCACGAACTTCGGGTTCCTGCTCAGCGATGACCGCAATGGCACCAGCCTTGATGATGCCGCGCTTCTCGGTCGCGATGGCTTCCAGGGTGTCGCCGAGCAGCCGGGTATGGTCTATCGCCACCGGAGCGATGACAGCGACCTGCCCATCGGCCACGTTCGTGGCATCCCAGACACCACCGAGGCCCACTTCGACCACGGCCACATCGACGGGTGCATCTGCGAAGGCCGCATAGGCCACCACCGTGATCACTTCGAAGTAGGTCATCGGCGACCCACCGATGCCAACCGACTCGGCGTCCACCATCCGCACAAACGGCAACACATCGTCATACGCATCGAGGAAGCGCTGCTCGCTGATCGGTTCGCCACCGATGGCGATGCGTTCGCGGATATCGTGCAGATGCGGGCTCGTGAATCGCCCGGTGTTGAGGCCCATCTCGCGCAAGAGGCGTTCGACCATGCGGGTCGTCGAGGTCTTGCCGTTGGTGCCGGTGAGATGAATGGTCTTGTAAGAGTGCTGCGGGCTGCCCATCAGATCCATCACCTTGGCCACTCGCACCAGAGTGGGTTCGATCTCGTTCTCTGGCGCCCGCATCAGGATCTCTTCGGTGACCAGCGCCATTCGCAGACGCAGATCCTCAGCCACGGCATCTGGCGCCTGCTGCTTCGTCATCGATCCACCTTCGCAATCATCATCTGCACGGTGCGGCCGCCATCTAAAGTGGCATCGCTTCGATAGGCCGTGCCTTCGTGACCTCCTGGCAGTGGCGTCCTGGCGCCAGCGGCACCAAACTGCACGGTCAACGTCTCCGACATCACCAAGTCCTGATGCTCGGTCGCGGCCTGCCACACGTCATCATCACCTACCACAGTCAGGCTGATCCGGTCGCTCACGTCAAGATCAGCCTCACGTCGGGCCTGTTGCACCGCGCGTACCAGATCCCGCGCCAAACCCTCTCGGGCCAGGTCGTCGGTCACTTCGGTGCTCAACACGATGAAGCCACCACCGGGCAACGTCGCCGTGGCCTGGTCGGTGTGCTCCGAGCCGCCAACCACCGTCTCTAGCGTGAACTCGCCCTCTTCGAGATCGAGCCCCCCGACCCTCACGTTGCCGTCTGGCCCCACGCTCCAGTCCCCTGACTTCGAACCCTTGATCGCGCGTTGCACCTCGCGGCCCAGGCGTGGGCCGGCAGTCCGCGCATTCACGGTCAACCGTTGCTCCACGCCGAATTCGGAGGCCGCGGGGTCATCGGCATCGAGCACGCGGACCTGGTGGACGTTGACCTCGTCTTTGATGACGTCGGCCAAGTCCTGCACGCCATCGGGCTGCCCCGTGACCACGGTTAGCGTCGATAGTGGGAGTCGCACCCGCAGGTTGTTTGTCTTGCGCAGCGCTGACGTCGCTGAGCAGACCTCGCGCGCCACGTCCATGGCGGCAACCAGGTCGGGGTCTGCTGGCAGGTCTTGGGACTGCGGCCAGTCGGTCAGGTGCACCGATTCCCCTCCGGTCAGCCCACGCCATACTTGCTCACTCAGCAGCGGCAGCAGCGGGGCGACGACCCGGCAGCTGACCTCCAACGCCGTGTAGAGGGTGTTGAAGGCCGCCGAGGAATCCGTGCCATCTGCCTCCGAGCCGGCGCCCCAAAAGCGAGGCCGCGAGCGGCGGATGTACCAGTTCGTGAGCACATCGACATAGGCACGCACAGTGGCGCAGGCGCCGGCAATGTGCGAGGCGTCCATCTGGGCCTGTACGTCTTCAACCAGATCCCGGGTCTTGGCCAGGAGATATCGGTCAAGTCGGTGGGCCGAGGCGGTGGACCATTGTGCGTGGTATGCCGTGTCGTCCGGACCATCACCAGCGTTGGCATAGAGACCGAAGAAGTACCAGGCGTTCCACAGCGGCAGCAGCACCTGACGCACCTCGTCGCGGATGCCCTGCTCGGTGACGATGAGGTTGCCGCCGCGCAGGATGGGCGAGGACATCAGGAACCAACGCATCGCATCGGCGCCGTCGCGGTCGAACACCTCCCGCACGTCCGGGTAGTTGCCGAGCGACTTGCTCATCTTCTGCCCGTCACTGCCGAGCACGATCCCGTGACTGATGCACGTGGAGAACGCGGGCCGGTCGAACAACGCCGTTGCCAGGATGTGCAGCGTGTAGAACCAGCCGCGGGTCTGCCCGATGTATTCGACGATGAAGTCAGCCGGGAAGTGATGCTCGAACCATTCGGTGTTCTCAAACGGGTAGTGCACCTGGGCAAAGCTCATCGAGCCGGAGTCGAACCAAACGTCGAGCACATCCTCGACGCGGCGCATCGAGCTCTGACCCATGGGGTCATCCGGGTTCGGGCGAGTCAGCTCATCGACGAAGGGGCGGTGCAGGTCGGTGACCTCCACGCCGAAGTCGCGCTCCAACTCAGCGAACGAGCCGTACACATCGATCCGAGGGTATGCCGGGTCGTCGCTTCGCCAGACCGGGATCGGGCTGCCCCAAAAGCGGTTGCGCGAGATAGACCAGTCGCGGGCATTGGAGAGCCATTTGCCGAACTGCCCGTCCTTGATGTGTTCAGGCACCCAGGTGATCTCATCGTTCAGCTCGACCATGCGGTCTTTGATCTCGGTGACGGCAACGAACCAACTGGAGACCGCCTTGTAGATCAGCGGTTGCCGACATCGCCAACAGTGCGGGTAGGAGTGGTCGTAGGTTTCGTGCCGCAACAGCACCGTGCCCTCGGTGACGGCACCGTACTGCCCCTGACCTCGAGTGGCTGCCTTGAGGTCAGCGATGATCGGGGCGTTGGCGTCGAAGACCAACATCCCGGCGTATTCGGTGACCGGAGCGGTGAAGGCACCGTCGGGGCCGACCGGCATCACCGGCTCGATGCCTTCGCGGTCGGTGACCACCTTGTCTTCTTCACCGAAGGCACCCGCGCTGTGCACCAACCCCGTGCCGTCGGTCGTGGTGACGAAGTCGGCCTCGAACACACGGAACGCGTTGTCGTGACCCTCGTAGTAGTCGAACGGAGGCATGTAGGAACGGCCGATCAGATCGCTGCCCAAAAGGTGCTGCACGATCCGCTCGTGTGCATCGGTGCCCAATTCCCGTTCGTATGCCGACAGCCGGGCCGCCGCGATGACGTAGCGCTCCGTGCGGCTATCCTCGCCATCGCCCGAAGCGCCAGGCGCGGGTCCCTCGACGACGACATAGTCGATCTCGGGATCGACCATGATCGCCAAGTTGGCCGGCAGCGTCCACGGAGTCGTCGTCCACACCAACAACAGGACACCATCCAACTCGTCCGCTGAATCGATGCGCAAACCCACCGTGACGGCCGGGTCTTGGCGGATCTGGTAGACGTCCTCGTCCATCCGCAATTCGTGGTTGGACAGCGGCGTCTGGTCATTCCAGCAATACGGCAGCACCCGGAAGCCCTCGTAGACAAGGCCCTTGTCGTAGAGCTCCTTGAACGCCCAGATGACCGACTCCATGTAGTCGGGGTTCAAGGTCTTGTAGTCGTTGTCGAAGTCGACCCAGCGGGCCTGCCGGGTGACGTAGTCCCGCCAGTCGTCGGTGTACTTCAGGACGGACTCACGGCACTTGGCGTTGAACGCTTCGATGCCAAGGTCCCGGATCTCATCTTTGGTCTTGATCCCGAGCTGGGCCATCGCCTCGAGTTCGGCTGGCAGGCCGTGGGTGTCCCAGCCGAAGCGGCGCTCAACCCGATGGCCTCGCATGCTCTGGTAGCGAGGTACCACATCCTTGACGTACCCGGTCAGCAGATGGCCGTAATGCGGGAGTCCGTTAGCGAACGGCGGCCCGTCGTAGAAGACGTACTCGTTGTCGCCATCGGCACCGGCATCGCGCTGCTCGACGCTCTTGAAGAAGGTCTGGTGCTGCTCCCAGTAGGCCAGCACTTCACGCTCGAGATCCGGGAAACTCGGATTGGCGGAGAGAGCGGTGGCAGTGGCTGCCATGGTCGCTTTCGGGTACGTCATGGGCGAAGGGCTCCTGAGTTCTCTGGCGGTTCGGTGCCACGAGGACGACGCAGGCGCCGCGGTACCACCTCGCTTGCCTGCATACCCGCAGGTATGCCGACCGCTCTTGCCTCAGGCGCTGACGTGCCCACACGTCCGGTTCTACTGGCACCCACGCGCCGCTAACCCTCAGGGGCCGGTCGGCATACGAGGTGGGGTTCTTCCGGAGGCTCACCGGTGATGGCCGGGTCGATGCCTATGAAGGACAACGATACATCGCATCACACCACGTAGCCGCCCCCGCTGGAGACGCAAGCACAGCGCTCAGGACGCACCGAAGGGGCTGAGATCGCGGTGCGCGATCCCAGCCCCTTCAGATGTTGACCGTTGGAGAAAACCCCTACGGACCTCTGGGTCAGATCAGGTCAGATCTGGTCAGCAGGAACGTCCTTTTGTCCGTCGCTCTTGCCCAGCTCGTAGAGCGCGCCGCTCTTGCGGTCGGCCAGGTATTCGTTCATCTCGCGCTTGATGGTCGGGAGCAGGAAGTACACGCCCAGCAGGTTGATGAATCCACAGACGAACAGGAAGGAGTCGGCCACTCCCAGCACCTCGCTGAATCCGAGCACACACCCGGAGACCGTGAGGAACAGGAAGATGATCCGGTAGATGATGTCGAGCGTCTTGCCCTCACCGAACAGGTAGTTCCACGCCTTGTTGCCGTAGTAGGACCAGGTGATGAGCGTCGAGATGGCGAACAGGGCCACTGCGACAGCCAACACGTACGGGAACCAGGAGACGACGCTCTCGAACGCATCCGAGGTAACCGCGACACCGCCGCCATACACGTATGAGTCGTCGGCGGAATAGCCCTCCCGGGTCTCGGTGTAGAAGGCGGTGTCCGCGATGATGATGGCCAGGGCGGTCATCGTGCAGATGATGACCGTGTCGATGAACGGCTCGAACAGGGCCACGAAGCCTTCGGAGACGGGGCGCCGGGTCTTGACCGCCGAGTGCGCAATCGGGGCTGAACCCAGACCGGCTTCGTTGGAGAACGCCGCACGCTGAAGGCCGGTGATCAGCACACCGAAGAAGCCACCGGTCAGCGCGTCCGGGCTGAAGGCGCCGCTGAGAATAGTGCTGAAGGCCGGGATGATGTCACCAGCATTGCCGAGGATGACGATCAGGCAGGCCAGCACGTAGACACCGCCCATGAAGGGCACCAGGGTGGAGGTGACCTTACCGATGGACTTGATGCCGCCGAGGATGACCAACCCGATGATGGTGGCCAGGATGAGACCGAAGATGATCGCACCGGCCGAGTTGGCCAGGAAACTATCGTCCGCGCCACCAGTGACCGTAACCGCCTGTGAGTACGTTTGGTTGGCCTGGAACATGTTGCCGCCGGCCACTCCGAAGAACAGGATCGACACAGCGAAGATGCCGGTCAAGCCGGTCGCTACGAACTTGGGGAACTTGTTGAACGCAACCGGCAAGTACTTGAAGGGACCACCGGATACGGTGCCGTCCTCATACACGGTGCGGTACTTCACGCCCAGGGTGCACTCGGCGAACTTGGTGGCCATGCCAAAGAGGCCCGCCAGGACCATCCAGAAAGTCGCCCCCGGGCCACCGATCACCATAGCCGCGCCGACACCGGCGATGTTACCGAGGCCGACGGTGCCGGACACGGCTGAGGTCAAGGCTTGGTAGTGCGGGATCTCACCCGGATCATCAGGAGAGGAGAACTTGCCACGGATCACTTCGGTTGCAGTCTTGATGCCGCGGACCTGGATGAAGCCGAGGTAGAAGGTAATGATGAGGGCGGCTGCCAGCAGCCACATGACGATCCACGGCATGGGGAAGAAGCCCGGGGACCAGAAGATGATGGAGGCCATGAACTCGTTGAATGGCGCGAACACGCTATTGATGGCGCTGTCGATGGTGGCGAAGAAGCCCGTGGGCTCAACTTCCTCCTGCATAGGGAGGGTCAGGGTTTTAGTCAACATTCGGCAATGGGACCCTGCGCGAGACGCATGAGCAAGCGTTTACAGGGAGTCGTGACCAAACCGTGACCTTTTGCGGGAACAATCCGCTACGCTCACGCGTCGAGACACCTCGGCCATAGGCAGAGCACGGACTAGGCATCTGGGACACTAAGGCCCATGACCTCACCGGCTTCACCGCGAGTTGACCTGCGCTCAATATCGCTGCCTGAGCGACCCTCCGTCGACGGGCTGGAGCAGAAGTGGTCAGCAACATGGCGCGACGAATCCACCTTCGCGTTCGACCGGGCACGGGCCCTCGCGGCGGAACGGGATGCGCTGTTTGTCATCGACACTCCCCCGCCCACGGCGAGTGGGTCCTTGCACGTTGGTCACGTCTTCTCTTATACCCACACCGACTGCCTAGCCCGTTACAAGCGGATGAGTGGCTCCGTCGTGTTCTACCCGATGGGTTGGGACGACAACGGACTGCCCACCGAGCGTCGGGTGCAGAACTACTACGGTGTGCGCGGCGACGCGACGCTGCCGTACGACCCACTCTTCGAACCGCCGACGCGAGGAAGCCAGGACGCTTCGGGCAAGCCAGTCAGGATGAGCGACCAACAGCAGGTGTCGCGGGCCAACTTCATCGAACTCTGCAACGAACTCACCGTGTTGGATGAGGCCAAGTTCGAGGACCTCTGGCGCAAGCTCGGGCTGTCGGTGGACTGGTCGTTGACCTATCGCACCATCGACGAGCGCTCCCGCGCGGTGTCGCAGCAAGCCTTCCTCGGCAACTTGGCGCGCGGCGAGGCTTACCAGTCGCAAGCACCGGGCCTGTGGGACGTCACCTTCCCAACCGCCGTCGCGCAGGCCGAGCTGGAAGCTCGGGACTACCCCGGCGCCTATCACCGGGTGGCCTTCCACAGCACCAGCGCCGACAACTCCACATCGCAGCCGGTATTCATCGAAACGACTCGGCCAGAGTTGATCCCTGCGGTCGTCGCCCTCATCGCTCATCCCGACGACGAGCGCTACCAATCCTTGTTCGGCTCAACGGTGACCTCTCCATTGTTCGGGGTCGAGGTGCCGGTGGTAGCTCACCCAGGCGCCGAGATGGACAAGGGTGCTGGCATCGCGATGTGCTGCACCTTCGGTGACTTGACCGACGTCATCTGGTGGCGAGAGCTCGATCTGCCGACCCGCTCGGTCATCACTCGAAGCGGACGGCTACAGGCCGAGACTCCGGAGTGGATCGCTGAGGGCCCAGGGGGGAACCTGTATGCCGAGTCACTGGCCAGCAAGACCACATTCACTGCACGGGAAAACGTGGTGGCTGCCCTGCGCGAGTCTGGCGACCTCGACGGTGAGCCCACGAAGACACAGCGCAAGGCGAACTTTTTCGAAAAGGGCGACAAGCCACTGGAGATCGTCACGTCAAGGCAGTGGTACATCCGCAACGGCGGCCGCGACGCCTCCCTGCGCGAGGATCTGATCGACCGCGGCGAGGCCCTCGCCTTTCACCCGGCGTTCATGCGCACGCGGTATCGAAACTGGGTCGGCGGCCTCAACGGCGACTGGCTGATCAGCCGCCAACGATTCTTCGGCGTCCCCATCCCGCTGTGGTACGCAGTCGATACTCATGGAGACGTGGACTACAACACGGTCCTGACACCGACCTCGAATACCTTGCCGGTCGACCCGAGCAGCCAATGCCCGCCGGGTTACAGCGAAGACCAGCGTGACCAACCCGGCGGATTCAGCGCCGACCCCGACATCATGGACACCTGGGCCACGTCGTCGTTGTCACCGCAGATCGCCTCGGGGTGGCCGGTCGGCGATCTGCCCGACGGCGAGTTGGGCAATGACCGGGCACTGTTTGCTGCGACGTTCCCGATGGATCTGCGCCCACAAGGACAAGACATCATCCGGACGTGGCTGTTCAGTTCGGTCGTGCGGGCACACCACCAGCACGGTGACCTGCCATGGAAGCACGCAGCGATCAGCGGGTGGATCTTGGACCCTGATCGCAAGAAGATGAGCAAGTCCAAGGGCAACGCGCAAACGCCTGAGGGCATGTTGGACATGCACGGCTCCGACGGGGTGCGCTACTGGGCGGCCTCGGGCCGATTGGGCACTGATGCTGCGCTCGATGAGGCGCAGATGAAGGTGGGACGCCGCCTGGCCATCAAAGCCCTCAACGCGAGCAAGTTCGCCCTGAGCATGGGCGCGGACGCCGAAGGTGTGCTGCCCGAACCGCAACCCCTGGATGCCTTGATCCCGTTGATCACTGAGCCGCTGGATCGGGCAATGATCGCGGGGCTGTCCCAGGTGGTCGCAGCAGCCACAACGGCATACGAGGGCTTTGATCACACCAAAGCACTGGAGGTCACCGAAACTTCCTTCTGGACCTTTTGCGACGACTACCTTGAACTAGTCAAGGAGCGGGCCTACGGCAACACCGAGGGCACCACCGCGCAGGCGAGCGCCTCGGCAGTGGCGGCCCTGCAGGTCGCACTCGATATCTATATGCGGCTGCTGGCCCCCGTCTTGGTCTTTGCCTGTGAGGAGGTGTGGTCGTGGTGGCATGCCTCCTCGGTGCACACCCAGCCGTGGCCGACCGTCGAAGAATTGGCCCCAGCCGCGGCTGGTGCCGACCCTCGGATGTTGCACGTCGTCGGCCGAGCCTTGGCCGGATTACGCAAGGCAAAGTCGGAGGCGAAGGTCAAGATGCGCACCGAGGTCGAGGGCGCGACGGTCGTGGCGCGGCAAGCCGACCTCGATCTGCTCGCGGCGGCGGTTCGGGATCTCACCGCTGCCGGCAAGGTGACCGGTGACCTCGGCTTTGATCCGGGCGCGGAGTTCACGGTGCAGGGTGTCCGCCTGGCTGCGGTCTAGTCTGCGGCTATGGAGCGGCACCGGGCAGTGACGGCGGCACTCATCGCCTCGGCCGCGGTCATGCTCATGCTCTGGGGTGCCACGTCCGGAGACCCGCTGCTCAGTGCCCCGTCCAACACCTTCGCGTCTCCCAACGTAGCCGACCAACGCCCCGACACCGCAGAGGTCACTGAAGAACCCTCGGTGCCCACGACTCGAAGGGGTAGTGGTGACGGTTCGGGAGTGGATTGGGGCCTGTTGTTGCAGATTGTCATCGCGGCCCTGCTCGCATGGGCCGTGATCCGATGGTTCCGCAACAGACAGTGGGCTGAGGCCGAAAATTTTGTGCAGGTCGAGCCCGTCAACGCATTGGCCGAATTGGTGGATGCCACCAGTGTGGCCGTCGACTCCACGGTCAAGATCGAAGGGGAGCCGCGCAACATGGTGGTGGCCTGCTGGGTGGCACTGGAAGCAGGCTTGACCCGGTCGGGGCTGGCGCCGGGCCCGGCCGAAACGTCGGTGGACGTGACGCGGCGAGTAATGCATAGCTGGGACGTCGACCCCGCCGCCT
>JBBSNC010000029.1:0-16435 GCA_038232855.1 Actinomycetales bacterium | reverse complement strand
GCAGCATGGATTCCGGCGACGGGTCGTGCCAGGTCGCGATCGCCTGCTCCGAGTCAGCCAGGATTGCGTCTCGGTCCTCGACCACATCATCGGGCGGCAGGCCCCCGTCGCGGTGACCGAGATCCATCGATCCGCGGGTGGGATGAAATCGGATGCCGACGTGCTCCGCCGCCTGAATCTCGGCGGCGAGTACGTCCCCACCATCGCGTGGAAAAACGTAGTGGTGGTCAGTGCTGGTGGTGCATCCGGTCTGCGCCAACCAGGAGAGCGCGCCGCGGGCGGCGGTGCGGACACAGTCTTCGTCGATGCCGGCCCAGACCGGATACAACGTGGTGAGCCATTGAAACAACGTCGAGTCGACGGCCAACCCTCGAGTCACCCACTGATACAGGTGGTGGTGTGTGTTGATCAGCCCGGGAGTGAGCAGACTTCCGGCGCCATCCACTACTCGATCCGCGCGCTCACGGTGCGCGGCCGCCGCCTTCCCCGGACCGACCGCCACAATCCGGTTGTCCTCGATGACGACGTGCCCGGCGTGATGTTCGCTGCGTTGCCCATCCATCGTCACGACATGGGCGTCTTCGATGATGATCATCTGCTCATTGAAGCGCTGTGCAAAGTTCCACGACAACCTTCAGAGACACACAACCTTGCGCGAAGGAGACCCAACGGTTGTATGTTCCTCTGATGAGGATGCGCGACCTGCTCGCGATGCCCGACCTCCATCTGCGTCTGTTGCACGGCGACGAGGAGAGTCTGGATCGACCTCTGCGCAGGACCTACTCCTCAGACCTGATGGACCCCGGCCGGTACCTGCGGGGCGGCGAGCTGGTCGTCAGCGGTCTTGTCTGGCGGACCTGCCCTGAAGACAGCGAAACCTTCGTGGCCAATGTGGCCCGCGCCGGCGGTGCGGGTCTAGCCGCCGGAGAGGTGATGTTTGCCGAGGTCCCGGCCGACGTGATCGAAGCCTGCCAACGGCACAACCTGTTGCTGTTCGGAGTTCCCGAGGAGGTCTCGTTCACTCAGATCAACGAGGCCGTGATCGGTGCGACCTCGGCGGCGCGTGGAGATCGCCTCGAGGCGACGCTTGGCCGTTACCGCAAGATGTTGACCGCCGTTGCCGAGGGGCGACAACTCGAAGAACTGATCGACTCGGTGTCCGCCGACAACAACCTGGTGTGCCGAGTGCTCACCGCCACAGGTCGCCACATCTGCCGCGGCCCAGCGCCCCTGACCAAGAACGACCTGGACCGGGTGACCTGCGCCTTTCAAACCAGTCATCGTCTTCCGGCCCTCGTGGTCGGCGACGCAGGCGCGAGTCACAAGGGCAACACGTACTCGATCTTCGGGGTCGGGCCCGCCCTGGGACAACGCGCTTTGTCATGGATGATCGTGGTCGAGGGCGACTGGTCCACGATGAGCACCACAGCCGTCGATGCAGTCCGCGAACTCGCTGCGATCACGCAACTCGAACGGACCCGACGGGACGAAAGCTTGCGGGCGAGCCGCTCACGGGCCGACGACGTCATCAACTTGGTGACTGAGGGCTCTGGCAATCGCCCCGAGACCATTTTGCAACTGCGCCAGGCGGGCCTGGACCCAGAACGATCCCTGGCGGTCATGGTTGCCGGGCTGGGGCAGACGAACTGGGGTGAAGAACTACGCTCGATCATCGACGATGCCGTCAGCAACCTCGGCCCGAGTGTCGTCGCGCCAGGCCCCGATGGCCACACGGTTGCCCTCGTGCAGGCCGACCACCCTGACTTCTCCAGCCGCTTGCGCGAATCTCTGCTCAGGCTGACGCCCGGGATGACCCGGACGCCGCTGACCGTGGGCATCAGCGACGCGGCGCCGCTGGCGGCATTGTCCGGAATGTGGGAGGAGGCGCGACACGCTCGCAACCTGGCCGAGTTGAGCACCGACCCGGTCAGCGTGGTTACCGGGGCCGAAGTCACCTCATACGTGCTGCTGTTGGCGACGGTGCCCGACGACGTGCGGCGCACCTTCGCTCATCGCGTGCTCGGCCCGGTCTGGGACTATGACCGCAAACATCATGCCGGGTTGAACGAGACGTTGGAGGCTTTCCTGGCGTGTTCCGGGTCGTGGAGCCGCACCGCCGAGCAGATGCATGTGCATGTCAACACGGTCCGCTACCGGATTCAACGGGTCGAAGAACTCACTGGCCGCGATCTGTCCAGCCTGGAAGATCGGGTAGACGTTTTCCTCGCACTGAGATCCCTTCCCTAGGTCTCCATCCCATGGACCTCAGCCCGCTCAGAATTTGGCGAAACCTCCATAGCACCGCGTATGTCGGCTGGCTACAGTCGCAAGGGACACGAACTCGCTCAAGGGAGATGAACAGGTGGACCCTCACGTAGTGGTCAATGGCCGCAGTCGGGCACTCGGTGACGTCGGGGGTCATGTCACCCTCCTGCAGTGGTTGCGCCGATCCGGCTACACGGGCAGCAAGGAAGGCTGCGCCGAAGGTGAATGTGGGGCTTGTGCAGTGCTGGTGGCGCGGCCCGACGGTGAGCAATCCGCACGGTGGACCGCGATCAATGCCTGCCTGGTGCCGGCTGCGGGCTATGAGAATCAAGAGGTCCTGACCGCCGAGGGGCTGGGCGAGCCTGATGCGCTGCACCCGGTGCAGCAGGGCATGGCCGATCTCGGTGGCTCACAGTGCGGCTATTGCACGCCGGGCTTCATCTGTTCGATGGCCTCTGAGTATTACCGACCGGAGCGCACCCCCACAGATTCAGGTGTTCCAGAACGCGCCCCCGAGGCCGAGCCCGGCGTCGAAGGGGACCGCGCCGTACTCAGTGCAGGGGGGTCGAGCAACGGGACTGACCCGACCTCCGCAGGAGTCGCTACCGCTGGGCACGCTCCCGACCATGAGCACGGTCCCAATGGCTTCGACCTGCATTCCCTGTCCGGCAATCTGTGTCGGTGTACTGGCTACCGCCCGATTCGCGACGCGGCCTACGCGCTGGGGCAGCCCGAAGACGGCGATCCGCTCAAAGATCGGCTGAGCAAGGCGGCCCCTGCGGCGGCGCAGAGCTCGATCACCAGCGACCAAGGCACATTTGTGCGACCCAGCAGCCTCGCGCAGGCCTTGCAGATGCTCGCCGAGCACCCGGATGCTCTGCTGGTGGCCGGCTCCACGGACTGGGGAGTCGAGCTCAACATCCGGCACGCACGGGCTGACTACAGCATCGGGATCGACCGCCTCGGCGGGTTGAGGGAACTCACGGTCGGTGATGCCAGCATCGACATCGGTGCAGCGCTCAGCCTGACTGAGATCGAGCGCGGCCTCGATGGTCAGATCCCGTTGCTGGCGCAGCTGTTCCCGCAGTTCGCCTCCCGACTGATCCGAAACGGAGCAACCCTCGGCGGCAACCTCGGCACCGGGTCACCAATCGGTGACACCCCGCCCGGCCTCTTGGCACTCGATGCGCGCCTGGTGTTGGTTGCTCGCGAGGGCGAGCGAGAGGTGGCACTCGCCGACTATTTCACCGGGTATCGGCAGAGTGTGCGAAGGCCCGATGAGCTGATCAAGACGATCCGCATACCGGTTCCGTTGGCTCCTGTGACGGGTTTTCACAAGATCGCGAAGCGACGATTTGACGATATCTCCAGCGTTGCCGTGGCCTTCGCGATGAACGTGCAGCCCGGTGGCGGCGGGGATGGCGAAGCGCCGATCGTGGCCGACATCAAGATCGGCCTGGGTGGGATCGCCGCCACCCCGCTTCGCGCCACCGCGACTGAGCAGGCCCTCATCGGCGAACCCTGGACTCGCGCCAACGCCTTTGCCGCTGCCGCCGTGCTGGTCGCCGAGGGCACCCCGATGAGTGATCACCGGGCCAGTGCGCACTACCGGGCAGCAATGATGAAGACGTCGTTGCTGAAGTTCTACAACGACAATCCGGCCCCGATGTCAACGACCGCGATGAGTGAGGTCTAAGAGATGAGCAAAGCACACGGCCCCCTGGCCGACCGACCGAACAACCCCAAGGTGGGGTTGGAGATTTCGCATGAGAGCGCCAACCTGCACGTCACCGGTGCCGCGTTGTATACCGATGACCTCGTGGGACGCATCGCCGGCTGCCTGTATGCCTGGCCGCTGCAGTCAACGGTGGCGCACGCCACGATCACCAGCCTCAACGTCGACCCGGCGTACGACGTGCCGGGGGTCGTGCGGGTGCTCACCGCAGCGGACGTGCCGGGCGTCAACGACTCTGGGATCAAGGGCGATGAGCCGCTGTTTCCCAACGAGATCATGTTCTACGGTCACGCGATCTGTTGGGTTATCGGTGAGAGCGAAGAGTCCGCACGCAACGGCGCCAACGCCATCGAGGTGGAATACGACGCGCTGCCCTCGATCATGACGCTCACCGAGGCGATCGAACAGGAGAGCTTTCAGGCTCATCAGCGCACGATCGAACGCGGGGACGCGGCGGGGGCGATGGGCCAGGCGACGCATCGTTTCTCTGGGGAGTTCGAGTTCGGCGGTCAGGAGCACTTCTATCTGGAGACCAACGCATCGTTGGCGTATGTCGACGAGTCCGGTCAGATCTTCGTACAGTCCAGCACCCAACACCCCTCTGAAACTCAAGAGATCATCGGGCACATCCTGGACTTGCCCAGCAGTCACATCACGGTGCAATGCTTGCGAATGGGCGGCGCCTTCGGTGGCAAAGAGATGCAGCCGCATGGCTTGGCGGCCATCGCCGCGCTCGGTTCCGTCTTGACTGGCAAGCCCGTGCTGATGCGGCTCAACCGCACCCAGGACATCACGATGACCGGCAAGCGCCATCCGTTCCACGCCACGTGGGAGGTTGGCTTCGATGAGGACAAGCGCATCGTCGCCCTCGATGCCACCTTGACCAGCGACGGCGGCTGGAGCATCGACCTGTCCGAGCCGGTGCTCGCCCGCGCGCTGTGTCATATCGACAACGCCTATTGGGTGCCCAACATCCATGTCCACGGCCGGATCGCCAAGACTCATAAGACGTCACAGACCGCTTTCCGCGGCTTCGGCGGCCCGCAAGGAATGATCGTCCTGGAGGACATCCTCGGCCGCTGCGCCCCCCTGATGGGCATTGAGGCCGATGATCTGCGCCACCGCAACTTCTATGCACCGGGTCAGGCCACGCCATACGGGCAGCCGGTGCGGCACGCAGAGCGCCTCGAAGAGATCTGGCAGCAGTTGACCGACCGGAGCGACTTCACCCAACGCAAGCATCAGGTGGCCGACTTCAACGTGGCCCATCCGCATACCAAACGGGGTCTGGCGATCACGCCGGTCAAGTTCGGCATTTCGTTCAACCTGACCGCGTTCAACCAGGCCGGTGCGTTGGTGCACGTCTACCGCGACGGCTCGGTGTTGATCAACCACGGTGGCGTCGAGATGGGGCAGGGCCTGCATACCAAGATGATTCAGGTCGCTGCGACCGCCCTGGGGGTGCCGCTGGATGTGGTCCGCCTGGCCCCCACCCGGACCGATAAAGTGCCGAACACCTCGGCGACAGCGGCCAGTTCAGGCGCCGATATCAATGGCGGGGCGATCAAGGACGCCTGCGATCAGATCCGGGCAGGCCTCAACGTAGTGGCCGCTGGGAAATTGGGGATTCACCCTGACGACGTGCGATTCGTCGATGGAGTGATCACCGGCATCGGCTTCCACGACAAGCAGATCGAGTTCGCCGATCTGGTGCACGACGCCTACTTCCAACGGGTGCAACTGTGGGCCGCGGGGTTCTACCGCACGGCCGGTCTGCATTGGAGCTCGGAGTTGATGCAGGGCGAGCCGTTCAAGTACTTCGCCTACGGCGCATCGGTGTCCGAGGTCGAAGTGGACGGCTTCACTGGCGCCTATCGTCTGCGCCGCGTCGACATCGTGCACGACGTCGGGGACTCGCTGTCTCCGCTGATCGATATCGGCCAGATCGAGGGTGGCTTCGTCCAAGGTGCCGGCTGGTTGACGCTGGAGGAGTTGCGCTGGGATTGCAGCGACACCCCCAACCGGGGTCGGCTGGCAACCCAAGCTGCGAGCACCTACAAGATTCCCTCGTTCTCCGAGATGCCCGAGGAGTTCAACGTCCACTTGTATGAGAAGGCGACGGAGTCCGGGGTTGTCTACGGCTCTAAGGCAGTCGGTGAACCCCCATTGATGCATGCCTTCAGCGTGCGTGAGGCATTGCGTCAAGCCGCTGCCGCCTTCGGACCCAGCGATGCATCGGTCGATCTCGGCAGCCCGGCAACGCCCGAGGCCGTGTATTGGGCCATCGAAAGTGTCCGCGCGCCTGAAGGCGAGGATGCGGACGACGACTCGTTGGCGGCGCTGGACCGCGCGAGCGAAAGCCTGGCGGGAGTCTGAAATGGACTGGCTCGCGGCGATCGAGCAACTGCGCGCAGACGGTGTTTACGGCGTGCTGATCACGGTGGCCTCCGTTCGTGGTCATGCGCCCCGAGCCGCTGGCGCGAAGATGGTCGTCGGGGCCGATCACAGTTGGGGCACCATCGGTGGAGGCAACGTCGAGGAGTGCGCCATCGAGCGAGCCCGCGAGTTGGTCGCCGAGCAGGCCAGCGCCACCGAGCAGGTCACCATGCGGCTGAATGCGCGTGAGCGTAACCGACACGGGCAGCAGTGTTGCGGCGGCGAGATGCAGTTGCTGTTGGAGCCACTGCCGCCACGACCGACGATCGCCATCTTCGGTGTTGGTCACGTCGGCTACGAACTGGCCAGGGTCCTGTCCCGACACCAGGTGCGGCTGCACCTAGTGGATTCGCGGGCCGAGCAGATGGATGAACTCCGACTGGCTCCGATCAGCGAAGGTGTGGCCGACGTGCACCTGCATCGTCTGCTGTTGGGCGAGAGTGTGCTGGAGCAACTCCCCCGCGGCGCCCATGTGCTCATCATGACCCACGACCATGCCGAAGACTTCGCCCTGTGCGACGCCGCCGTGCGACGCAGTGACCTGGGCAGTGTGGGCTTGATCGGGTCCAGCGCCAAGTGGAGTCGCTTTCAGGCCATGCTCGCCGATCAGGGTCATGCGAGCGCCGACATTGCACGGATAGCCTGCCCCATCGGTGACCCGTCGATCCCTGGCAAAGAACCAGCCGTCATCGCTGTTGCCGTTGCGGCGCAATTGATTCGCTGGACCGCCGGATCCGAGATCGCCCCATCGGAGATCGCTGAATCCCATTTGCTGTGACCGGTCCAGGCCCGATGCGTCACAGGATGCGGGTCTGCGCTGTCGCTATGCAGTGAGCCGTTTCGTCGAGGACAGGAGATTTGGAGGACCAGCAGGGACCGCTCTTAATGACGGACGTCATAGACAGCAAGGATGACGCCATTGCCATAGCTGGCGTGCTCGATGAGGTCGAGCCTGCCAGGGCCTTTGGTGAAATCGTCGGCAAACAGTCTCTTGCCCGCGCCGAGCATGAGCGGGAACACGAGGAGGTGGTAGCGATCCACGAGGCCCTCGGCGGCGAGATTCTGGGCGAGGTTCGCGCTCCCGTTGACAATGAGCGGGCCGCCTTTTCCCTCCTTGAGTCGGACCACATCCTCGATGGAATGGAGGATGTAAGTGGGTTGCCACCCCGGGTCGGTCTCGGTCATGGTGGTGGACATGACGTACTTGGGCATCGCGTTGTAGTCAGCGAAGTCCTCGGTCATTCCAGGCCATACGGGAGCAAACTCCTCATAGCTGACCCGACCCATAAGCAGAGCCTCGGCTTCCTCTTGCTCACGGGCTTTGATCTCGTAGGCGGCCGGGTCGAAGTCGACCTCCTTAAAGGTCCAGCCGGCCCGTGGGTGGTCCCCACCCCGGGCGAGTCGATGACTCCGTCGAGGCTGATGAACTCGGTGACGATCAGGGTGCGCAATGTTCCTCCTGGCTGTTTGACGTCCGGCCCGAGGACCCATTGTTCGGCTGCCGACATGGGGAGCGCTAGTACTCGGTGCGGTTATCGCTCTTCAGCCATTCATCGAACGGCGCCGCCGGATTGTCGGTGCGGACCTCCAGTACGGTGGTCTCCCACTGCTCGCGTGGGGTAGCGAACAACTCATAGAAGGCCAAGTCGTCAAAACCCCCGCGAGCCGCGTCGTGCCGATCGCCAGCAAAGAACACGCGATCGACGCGCGCCCACAAGGCGGTCGCCATACACATCGGGCATGGCTCACATGAGGAATACAACGTCATTCCGCGCAGCTGGAAGTCACCGCGCTGCTGACAGGCCGCCCGAATCGCCAGTACCTCGGCGTGCGCGGTCGGGTCGTTGTCCCGGGTGACCCGGTTGCCGGCACGGGCGATCACGACGCCGTCCTCGACGATGACTGCACCGAACGGTCCGCCACCCTCGATCACGTTCTGCCGTGCCAACTCGACGGCTTCAGACAAGAATTCGCGATCAGTGTCGCGCACTGCTGTGTGGCTACTCATGACGCTTCCCTTTCCTCGACCAGCCGAGCCAGCCGTAGTCGATTGATCTTGCGGAATTCCTCTCGGACGACCTCTCGCTCCTCTTCCGGCTCGTTGCTCAACCGGGATCGCAGGATCGAGAGCAACTCTTCGGCGGACTTACCGCTGGCGCACACCAGGTATACGTGACCAAACCGCCGCTCATAGTCGGCATTGCCTGCGGCGATGGCGGCTTCGAGGTCGGCGTCAGCCTCGCTCATCCCGCCCTGCTCCGCGCGAGACCAGGCACCATGACCTCCGGTGACCTTTTCGCCGATACGCGGGTGCCCGGCCATGGCCTCTTCTAGATCGGTGGTGGACAGGTCGGCTAGGGCCACATCCGCCGAATCGTTCAGCGCGGCCACCGATCGGTACGGCCGGCCCGCAGCCATCGTCTTGGCCCATCGGCCTGAGGAGCAGCACGCCAGGAGCGCTTCACGTGCTGCCGCCTCGGGGAGGGCGTTGAAGGTCTCGATGCTCAGATCCTCCGGTGCCGACACGGGGTGCCTTCCGTCGTCGCTCAATGCAGTTGCTCGAACCGCTGGGTCCGCGAGGAGGAAATCGGGTTGGCATTTGCCACCAGATCTTCAAAGCGGTAACTCGCGATCCGGGACACTTCATTGAGCGCGCCCACATGCTCCTGACCGGCGGAGTTCTCCATCCTGCGCCAACCCAGGCGCAGCACCTGCTCACGCTTTTCCAGATCACGCAAACAAACGATGAACGGGATGCCGAACTTGTCTTGATACGCCGAGCTCAGCTCGCGGAACTCCTCTTCCTCTTCTTCGCTGAGGTAGTCCAGGCCGACCCACGACTGATCGACGGCCGAGGCTTCGCTCAACTCCTGATCCACACCCAAGTTCGGGTAGGCAGCCATCAGTACTCGCTGCTCTTCTGAGGTGCCCCCGAGCAACGCCTCCTGGAAGGCGGCCCGCAAGTCCGGGGTGTCGGCAAAAGGACGCTGACCGTACGCCTTGCGCAGCGGCCACTCCGGCCCCTGGAACAACTGGGTAAAGGTCTCCACGAACTCTTCTTCGCTCATCTCGTTGACCTGATTCAGGCTGATCGAGTGACCTGGGGTGCCGGCCACCGCCGGCCCCAGGTTCGGCCCGACGTGGAAGAAGAGGATGTTCAGGATGATCGCGGCCAACGCGCCGAGCGTGATGCCGGAGCCGAAGATGATCTGCACCGAGGGCACGAAGGCGTCGGCGATATACGGTTGGGCGGTGACCAGCATAGCCAGGCCCAGGCTGGTCCCGACGATCACAGTGTTGCGATAGTCGTTGAAGTCGACCTTCGACAGCGTCTGTATGCCGACCACAGCAACGGTTGCAAACATCACCAAGGCTGCACCGCCCAGCACGGGGTGCGGGATACCGGCAACGATCGCGGCTGCCTTGGGCAGCGAGCCGAGGACGATCATGATGACACCGGCGGAGACAACCACCCAGCGACTCTTCACCTGGGTCAGCCGCACCAGGCCGACATTCTCGGCGAAGCAGGTGTAGGGGAAGGAGTTCAGCACTCCGCCCAACGTGGTGGCCAAACCGTCGGCACGCAGCGCTGCGGCGACATCCTTCTTGCCGACCCGCTTGTCGACGATCTCACCGGTGGCGAACACGTCGCCAGTGGTTTCGACTGCGGTGATGATCATCACGATGATCATCGACAGGATCGCCGTGATGCTGAAGGTGGGGATGCCGAAGAAGAACGGGGAGGTGTAGCCGACCACGTCGGCCGAACCCACGGCGTCGAACTGCGCATCACCTAAGGCCCAGGCGACCAGGGTGCCGCTCACCAAGCCGACGAGCACCGCGATGGTCTGCAGGAAGCCCTGGAAGAAACGTTGGATGGCAACAATCAAACCCAGCGTGCCCAAGGCATACGCGATGTCTTTGAGCTCGATCGAGTCCTTTTGAATGTAGTTGCCATCGATCAGCCGGAAGACCGGCTCTCCCGCCATGTCCTGCGGGCCGAAACTCTCGACCACGTCAGCGGCGGCCACAGGCAGCAGCGCGATGCCGATGATCAAGATCACCGTGCCCGTGACGACCGAGGGGAAGAAGCGCAACAACTGCGCGAAGTACGGGGCCATGAACAAAGTGAAAAGACCGGCCACGATGACGGACCCATAGATGGCCAGCAAGCCATCGGTGCCACCGCCGGCGGCGAGGCCGATCGCGATCATCGGGCTCACGGCGGTGAACGTCACCCCTTGCAGCAGCGGCAGTTTCACGCCGATCTTCCAGAAGCCGGCAGCCTGGATGATCGAGGCGATGCCGCAGGTGAAGAGGTCGGCATTGATCAGGTGGATCAGTTGCTCGTCAGATAGCCCCAGCGCTCGGGCCACCAGGATCGGCACCAGCACGGCACCGGCGTAGAACGCCAACACATGCTGAAAACCGTAGACAGCCAATTTGGGGATCGGAAGGACTTCATCGACAGGATGAACCTTTTTGCGGGCCACGTGCGTCTCGGACATGAGTACCTCAGCAGTCTTGAGGTGCCGGTGGGGGCCGGCGCCTCAGGCGATGATGTGACCACTCGGCATAGCGGTCGCAGTTGAACTGGAACAGACTGTCCTCTTGTATGGACGTCTGAGACAGTGACCGATTCCACAGAGTTTTGCGGTGTGCCGAGTTCAGGCTTTGTGCGATGAGCCAAGTGGCTCGCAGTGACTAGTCCTCGCCGCGCAATTGGAAAGAGCGCAACTGGTGGCCGGCCAGGATCATCCCGCCCAGGCTCACGACGATCAGGGCGATGACCACATACGCCAGGTTGATGTCGCGCGAGACCAGGGTGAGGTCCTCGCTCAAGGCTCCGGTCACCCGGCGACCGAAGAACCCGATCGAGATGTAGCGCAGACCCCCGAGCCAGGAGGCCAGGAGACCCTCGAAGCCAAGGATGTAGATCAGACCCGCGATCATCCCATGGCGCGTGATGGTGGCCAGGAGAATGAAGAATCCGCAATAGGCAGCGGCCGCGACGCCGGCACCGACCCCGATGGCCACTGCCTGCCCTGGCTCGCCGATGTCGAGGATGAGCGCGGAGGCGAACACGGACCCCGCACCGAGCAACACGCTCAAGGCGACCGCCACGATGAATTTGCTGGCCACCACGACATACCGCGAGATCGGCTTGGAGAGCAGATAGATGATCGAGCCGTCCTCGATCTCCGGCCCGAGCACCCCGTTCGTCACAAGCAGGGCGACCAGGGGCAACACCAACGAGAACCCGAAGACCATCGTGACCGGCTCAATGGCGAGCGAGCCATCGGTCAGGGCCACGGTGACCACAGCGAGCAGAAGCAGCAGGACGGGCAGCAGACCCAGCAGGATGCCGCGGCGTTGGCCGAGCAGCGACTGCAACGACAGCCGAGCAATGGTCACGTTCATGACGCCACCAGGTAGGTGAAGACCGACTCCAATGACTCATCAGTGGGGGTCACTTCGGACAAGGTGATGTCCGCCGAACGTGCCACCTGCGGCAATGCCATCGCAAACCCCCCAAGGTCGGTGACTTCGACCTCCACTCCCCGGGTGCGGTCCAAGGTCACCCCCCGCACGCAGTCCAAGGACATCATCGAGGCGGCCAGGCCACGGTCGTCGCTGGATGAGATGCGGTAGCGGGTTGGCCGATCCGTCATCAACCGCCGGATGGCGCCGAAGTCCCCGGAGGCGGCATGCCTACCGGAGACCACAACCTCTACGTGCCGGGCGATCTGCTCGACCTCCTCGAGAATGTGCGAACTGAACAGCACCGTGCGACCCTGCTCCCCCATCCGGGTCAGCAAACTCATCAGGTGGATGCGCTGTCGAGGGTCTACACCGTTGAATGGCTCATCGAGCAGGAGCACGCCCGGATCGTGCACCAAGGCCGCCGCCAACTTGACCCGTTGGCGCATGCCTTTGGAGTACGTGCTGATCAGCCGCCCCGCCGGCTCCGTCAACTCCACGATCTCCAAGGCTCGCTCGGCCGCTTGGCCAGGACCCTGCAGGCCATGCAACTCAGCGTTGGCACGGACGAACTGCCGACCCGTGAGGTAGCCGAAACTGGCTTCGCGCTCGGGCACGAGGCCAATAAACGTGTAGGCATCGGTGTTGCGCCACACGGACGTGTCATCCAGACGCACCGTGCCTGCCGAGGGAGCAAGAAAGCCCGCCATCATCGCGATCAGAGTGGTCTTGCCTGCGCCGTTTGGCCCGAGCAGCCCGGTCACCCCTGGTCCGATTGTCATGCTGACGTCGTTGACCGCCACGACGTTGCCGTACCACCGGGACACAGCGCTCAGTTCCAAGGTGCTCATCGCGTCCCCTGCTGATGATAACGACGGATCAACAGCCACAAGCCCAGGGCCACTACCGCAGCGGCCACCACGGCATACACCGCTGTCATCGCCGCAGAGTCGGGCGGCAAAAGGTAGAAGGCGGTGCCGTCCAACGCCCCGCTTTGAATTCCGTCGACCAGACTGAACGGCGAGAGCAGCCCGATCCACTGCCCTACTGCGTCGTTGTCGACCTCCAAGGCGATGCCCTTCACCGCGAGGATGAAGCCGTTGGAGACCAGCAACGCGACAATGATTGCCCCGACCGCCAAACCTCTGCGCAACGTGAAGGCGCTGACCACGCCTGAGATGGTCGCGAGCACGACCGCCAGCAGGGCCAAACCGACGATGGCCTTCGCCACATCTGCGCTCTGTTCGCTGACGTCGGCCTCGGCAGCAAGCGCCCCGACATACAACAGCAGGACGGGGAGCAGCATGAACAGGAAGATCGCGACGACTAGCGAGGCCCATCGGACGAGGGCGAACGCTGCCGGGCTGAGCGGCCGCGCGAGATAGAGCACGATGGATCCTGAACGCAGGTCGCGGGTGAACAGCACAGGCGCCTGGCCGGCGACGAAGATGATGATGAGCACGAAGATGCTGTTGGAGTAGGTGCTGTAGTCCACGAAGTTGCCGTCCAGACCGACAGCCACCATGATCGCGACGATGATGGCGGCCGGCAGCAGCGACAGCGCCAGCATCGTCATCGGCAACATCTTTGCCTTACCCGAACGGCCCAGCCCGAACGCGTTGCGCAAGCCGGTCAGAAACAACGACCGAGCGATTGGCCCCGCCCCGAGCCGCGGGCCGGAGTAGGTGCGGTAGCCGATGTCGTGGATGACGCTGTGTGACTCGGTGCTCATAGATTCAGTGGACATCGGCGTCCTCCCGGTCGAAGACATCCTGGATCCGGCCGTGCTCAGCCTGGATGCGGACCAGGCCCAGACCCAGATCGCACGCGGTGTCTCGGATGACGTCGCGGGTCTTGACGTCATCCGAGAGGCTGCGTAGGTCGATCTCGATCATCTGCCGTCGTGGACGACAGGGGAGCCCTGCTGCCGCCAAGGCTTCACCCATCCGGTGCTGGTCGTTGGTTTCGCCTAGGACTTCCACGAGCAGCATGCCGGTGTCTTGAGTCAGGTCAGTGGTCGCCTGCGAGCTCAGCAGGCGCCCACCGTCCAGCACGATGACGTAGTCACTGACCCGCTCCAACTCCCCCAGCAAGTGCGAGGTCACCAACACGGGTATGCCGAAATCCTGGCCGATCCGTGACACGAGGGCGATCATGTCGTCGCGCGAGGCGGGGTCGAGGCCGTTGGTGGGTTCATCGAGCATCACCAACTTGGGGTCATGCGCAAGGGCCTGGGCAAGCTTGGCGCGCTGCTTCATGCCAGTGGAATAGCCGCCCATCAACCGATAGCGCTCCTCGGCCAACCCGACGTGGCGCAGCACATCCGCGGCTCGCTCTCGGGCAGCCGTAGCCGGTAAACCCGACATCTGCGCCATGTGCACGATGAAGTCGATCGCCCGCACATCGGGGGGCAGGCATTCGTGCTCGGGCATGTAGCCCACCACCGACCGAATGGCGACACCACCGGTGGCAATGTCGTAGCCGAGCACCTCCGCGCTGCCCTCGGTCGGTTTGAGCAGACCGAGCAGAATCTTGATCAGGGTGGACTTGCCCGCTCCATTGGCCCCCACCAGCCCGGTCACCCCACTCGACACGGTGACATCGAGTCCGCTGATGGCCGTAACGGCGCCGTATCTTTTGGTCAGACCGCGTGTCTGAATCACCGCCATGCCTGCACACTAACTCCGGTGCGGTAGACCTATGTCATGACTCGCCTGGTGCGTGACCTCCCCAAGGCGCATCTGCATCTGCACTTCACCGGTTCAATGCGGATCGGCACGCTGCGCGACCTGGCCCGCCAGCACGATCTACACCTACCCCAGGCCTTGATGGCCCAGTGGCCGCCGGCACTGAGCGCCCAGGACGAGCGTGGCTGGTTTCGCTTTCAACGCCTGTATGACGCGGCTCGGGCATGTGTGCGCGGCGAGGCAGATATGCGTCGCATCGTCCGTGAAGCCGCCGAAGACGACGCACGTGAAGGGTCGAAATGGCTGGAGATCCAAGTCGACCCGACGTCGTATGCCCCGCTGGTCGGCGGCCTCACCCCCGCCTTGGAGATTGTGCTCGACGAGGCCACCCGCGCCAGCGCAGACACCGGCACCCAGGTGGCTGTTGTGGTCGCAGCAAGTCGGTTGAAGCACCCGTTGGACGCACGCGCCTTGGCCCGCCTCGCTGCCAAGCACGCGGGCACCGGGCCGGGAGAGGTGGTCGGTTTCGGGTTGTCGAACGATGAGCATCGCGGTGTCACCAGCGAGTTCGGACGTGCCTTCGATATTGCCCGAGCGGCCGGGCTGGCATCGGTGCCGCACGCTGGCGAGCTGTTAGGCCCCGACCATGTGAAGCAGGCACTGCTTTCCTTGACTCCCGACCGGCTGGGCCACGGAGTGCGCAGTGTGGAGGATCCTGCGGTGCTGGCCGAGGTGGTCCAGCGTGGGATCACGCTGGAGCTCTGCCCCTCCAGCAATGTGGCCCTGGGCGTCTATCCCGATCTCGGGTCGGTGCCACTGCTGGAGTTGCTGCAGGCTGGGGTCTCGATTGCGCTGGGAGCCGACGACCCGCTGCTGTTCGGTTCTCGGCTCGCCGACCAGTACGAGTCGGCCCGGCATGACCACGGACTCGACGACGTGGCGCTCGCCGCACTGGCGAAGGCCTCGATCGCCGGCTCCCGTGCGCCACAGAACATCAAATCCTCGATGGTCGATGAGGTGGACTCCTGGCTCACGGCCGCAGAGGTGCCGCCGTGACCGGCTAACCCCGAGGGAGCAGCGCACTCACGATCTGCACGTCGTCGGGCTGTAGGTATGCCGACACGGCCTGGTAGATGCTGTTGGTCGTCTCCGTGTCAGCGAGCATCACATCGACCTCGAGTCCCCCGCTCGGCACCGGGACGCTGCCCTGCAGACCGGACACGTCGGACCGGCTGAGGGCGTCCTGAGCATGGCGCACATCCACGTAGGTCGGCGCCTGCCGCTGCTCGATGCACAGTCCGCCCGGCCAGACGCCTTGCAAGTCGGCATATGCCTGGTCGGGATCCCCCGTAACCAGGACGTTATAGGTCGAGACACCGCTGACCCATGAGCCGACATAGCCGTCGTAGGCCTCCAGGACGCGCCCCCAGTCCTCTTCGGCGATCAGCCCCGCATCGGACTCGATCTCCAGGCCATCGCCGCCGGTACGGTACGGGTCATTGCACAATTGCGGGTAGGGGTCGGCACCGGTGCCTACGTCGGGTTCGACGGGGAACGTCGCTTCGCTCGGCGCTTCGATCAGCGTGAAGACGTCGTCGATCAAGGTGCCCACGACTCGGGCCTCGCCCCAGCGGACGTCACCTGCTTGCTCCATCGAGGGCATCTGCTCCCACTTCAGTCCGACAACCTCCGGGCCGCTGCACTGCGGTGGGTAGGACTCCTGGACCGCACCCAGGCAGATTTGGGGCGGCCGCTGCGCAGTCTGCAAGATCAACCCCTGGCCGGTCAGCACGGCGTCGGTGAGCCCGATCTGCGGCTCGGGAGAGATCGT
>JBBSNC010000028.1:0-16510 GCA_038232855.1 Actinomycetales bacterium | reverse complement strand
ATGTAGTAAGCGGACACCCGCTAGGGCCGTGCTGCCAATTGCTCGATGTATTTGCTGGGGCCTGAAACGATCATCATGTGATGTTGGCCGACCTTGGTCTCTGGCAGGGCATGCATGAAGTCTTCACCAGGGGCTTTGACTCCCACAACGGTTACGCCGTAGCGCTTGCGGATGTCGGTTTCGCCGAGGGTGAAGCCGATCATCTCTTGCGCGGGCCGCATCTTGACGATGGCGTACCCGTCCTCGAACTCGATGTAGCCCTGCATTTTTCCGTTCACCAGGTGGGCTACTCGTCCGCCGGATTCTGCTTCCGGGAAGATCACGTGATGGACGCCGATACGCTCCAACAGCCGCGCGTGTTCGGCGCTGACGGCTTTAGCCCAGATCGAGGGAATGCCAAGATCGACCAGGTTGCCCACCGTCAGCAATGACCCTTCGATCGAGGTGCCGATACCGACAACGGCGATGCGAAAATCACGTGGTTTGGCGCTGCGCAACTCCTCCGGGTTGGTCGCATCGATCGTCTGCACCCGCATCAACTTGCGGGCGTACCGCTCGGCGACCAACCCGTTGATCTCGACTGCGTGCACGCGATACCCCAGGCGATCCATCTCCAAAGCGGCTGCTGCCCCGAAGCGACCAAGGCCGATCACCAGGACATCTTCGTCGAACAGTTGATGCTTGCCCATCTGAACTCTCCCTTGCCTATCGGAGGCCTACCTCGGCTACCGTGCCCCCATGATCGCCGCACATGTGGTCTGGGACCAACGTTTCACGGCCTACGACTTCGGGGCAGGGCACCCGATGGACCCGATTCGGCTCGACCTGACCTATCAACTGAGCAAGCACTTGGGCCTCTTTGCCCAACCCGAGATTGAAGTCGTAGCGGCCGAGCCGGTGAACGAGCAGACCCTAGCGAGCATCCATTCGGCCGAGTTGATCCGGACCGTGCAGGAGTTGTCCCGCGAGCCGAGCGCAGCCAACGGTCAGTGTGGCGTCGGGAGTATGGACACCCCCGCTTTTCTGGGGATGCACGAGGCCACCTCGCTCGCCGTCGGCGCAACCGTAGCGGCCTGCCGCAGCGTCTGGCGCGGCCAAGCGGAGCACGGGGTGAACATCTCCGGCGGTTTGCACCACGCAATGCCGGGGCGGGCATCGGGGTTCTGTGTCTACAACGATGTCGCCTTCGGAATCCGCGAGTTGCTGGCACTCGGCGCGCGCCGAGTGGCCTATGTCGACCTTGATGTCCATCATGGCGACGGAGTCGAGACGATCTTTTGGAACGACCCGCGGGTGCTGACGATCTCAATGCACGAAAGTGGCCGATTCCTCTTCCCCGGGACTGGCTTTGCGGCCGATACCGGTGGTGGCGCGGCGCCGGGCACAGCGGTCAACGTGGCATTACCCCCAGGCACGACCGATCGAGGGTGGCTGCGCGCCTTTCATGCGGTCGTGCCTGCACTGGTCCAGGCCTTCGCGCCGGACGTGATTGTGAGTCAACACGGCTGTGACTCGCACCGCGCCGATCCGTTGGCGCACTTGGAGTTGACCATCGACGGGATGCAGGCAGCCGCGGCCGCGGTGCACCGACTCAGCCACGACGTTTGCGACGGGCGCTGGGTTGCCCTCGGCGGCGGCGGCTACGAGCTGGTGGACGTGGTGCCTCGGGCCTGGTCGCACCTCATCGCGATTGCCGGACATTGCGACCTTGATCGCGGCGCTGTGGTGCCGCAACTATGGCGCGACATGGTGCTTGGCCGCTGCGGCGTCCATGCGCCGCTGCGGATGGGTGATCTGGGTGCTAAGCCGGTTGAGTACGTTTCCTGGGACAGCGGCTACGACCCGGACGACGTGGTAGATGCAGAGATCATGCAGACCCGCATGGCGACCTTTCCGGCGCACGGGCTCGACCCCCATTTTGATTGAAGCAAGCGCTCGGCCGGAGGTTGAGCGGCCACTGCCTGCGGTGTGATCTGCGACACATTCTGAGGGTATAGCGTGTCGGCGTGGACACGAGCTGGTTCTCGGCTTTCGCATTGATCGCTTCTGCCCCTAGTGTTGCCCCACCGGGAGCACTTCGTATCGTCAGACGCGATGCCCCAGACCGAGCGGAAGAGACAGGAGGCCCCGATGGGCGAGGATCGCCAGGTGGCCGGAATGACGTTCATGACCGTGGCTGAGGTAGCCGCCTTGATGAGGGTCTCGAAGATGACGGTGTATCGATTGGTGCATCAGGGAGACTTGCCCGCGATCCGCGTGGGGCGTTCCTTCAGGGTGCCGCAGCAGGCGGTTCATGACTATCTCAGCGACTCTTACCACGGCACCGCCTAGGTCTGTCCGCGGTTGGGCGGGCCGGCGGACCCAGGTAGGCTAGCGACTCCCGCATCGAGGCCGATGCGTCCCCACACGAAAGACTCGGTACATTCATGGGCTCAGTGATCAAGAAGCGTCGCAAGCGGATGGCAAAGAAGAAGCATCGCAAACTGCTGCGCAAGACGCGTCACCAGCGCCGCAACAAGAAGTAGCGCCCACCGGTTCGTCCAGGAATCCATGACAAGTAGGCAGTCGCATGAAGCGGGGGCTTGGCTGGATGACGTGATTCCTGCGTTCGACGAGCGTGGCCGCCCGGTACGAATCTCAGTATTGACCCGCGAAGGGTGCCACCTGTGCGACCGCGCCGTCGGCGTGATTGAAATCGCCTGTGCGGAGTCTGGCGTCGGCTATGCGCCAGTTGATGTCGATGCGCAGCAGGGGGAAGCCGGGGTCCAACTGCTGCGTAGGTATGGCGACCTCCTGCCGGTCATTTTTGTCGATGGCCGCGCGCACGACTACTGGGCTATTGACCTCGTGCGCCTGCGCACGGCGCTTGAGGTCCGTTGACCTGACCGGTGCGGGGTCAGCGGCGAAAGGTCTTTCGATGACTTTGTGCATTTCTTCACAAAGTCCTATCCTGGAGGTTCCACCACCCCGGGTGAAGACGGCCAACGTCGTTCCCGGGACCGAAAGGAGCCGGTGCCATCGTGAAGGCAGAGGGTGTTCGTCGCGGCGTTCCGGATGCCACGGTGGGTCGGCTTCCGGCATACCGCAGAGCACTGGGCCAGTTCGTTGAGCGAGGGGCCACTCGGGTTTCGTCCCGTGAGCTCGCTGCCTCGGCTGGCGTGCAGTCCGCCCAACTGCGAAAAGATCTCTCGTTCCTCGGCTCCTACGGTGTGCGCGGCGTGGGTTATGACGTCAGACAACTCGAGGATCAGATCACCGCTGAGCTAGGCCTGCTCAACGATTGGTCGGTTGCCATCGTCGGGATGGGCAACCTGGGGCGGGCCTTGGTCGCGTTCAAGGGATTCTCCAAGCGTGGATTCCGGATTACCGCGCTGATCGATGAGGATCCACTCATTGTTGGCGAGAGCATCAATGGCATCACCGTGCAGTCGCTGCATGAATTGGCTAAGGCCCCACCCGTCTTGGATTTCGCGGTGATCGCGACCCCGGCGGGCAGTGCCAACGCGGTCGCCGAAGTGTTGGTGGACCTGGGCGTGCGGTCCATCCTCAACTTCGCGGCGACAACCCTGAACGTGCCGGCGCAGGTCGACGTGCGGCAAGTGGATCTGTCCACCGAGTTGGAGATCCTGGCCTTTCACGCCCAGCGCCGCGCAGAGGTGCACGAGGTTGTTGGCGGTGAAGCGCGATGAGCATACTCGTCGTCGGTATTTCGCATCGAAGTGCCCCGCTCGCCGTCATCGAGGCGGTAGCGGTGCGCCCGGAGGGCCTGGGACACCTGAACGCCCGCTTGGTCGACGCTGACAGTCTCGCTGAGTTCATGGTGATTGCGACGTGTAATCGGGTCGAGGTAATAGCCGAGGCTGAACGCTTCCATGCTGCGGTCAATGACATCGCACTCGCGCTGGCGGACGTCAGTGGGCTGACCTCGACTGAACTCAGTGAGCACGTGTACGTCCACTATGACGACCGGGCCGTGCACCACCTCTTCTCGTTGACCTGCGGGCTTGAGTCGATGGCATGGGGTGAGCCGCAGATACTTGGCCAGGTCCGCAACGCCTTGTCGTCCGCCCAACGCGTGGGTTCGGTGGGCCGACAGTTGAATTCGCTTGTGCAGCAAGCCCTGCGCGTTGCCAAGCGGGCGCACACTGAGACTGACCTTGACGTCGTTGCGCGCTCCCTCGTTCAACTCGGCCTGGATTCCTTGAGGCCCGCCTTGCCCCCGATCTCTTCGGCAAGGATCCTCGTCGTCGGCGCGGGGACGATGGCTGGCCTCGCGCTGACGACGCTGAATGACGCTGGCGCCCGCGAGGTCACGATTGTGAACCGTGATGCGGCCCGTGCAGCGGTCCTGGCGCAGCGGCATGGTGGGCGCACCGCCGAGTGGGCGGATCTGCCCCGCCTGCTGGGCGAGGTAGATCTGGTGATCTCGTGCACGGGGGCGAGGGAGGCGATCATCACCGTCGACGCGGTGCGCCGGACGCGGCTGGAGAGCCCAGGGGTCGGGGCGTTGGCCTTTCTGGACCTTTCGCTACCGGCTGATGTCGACCCGGGCGTGATCGAACTCTGCGGAGTGACGCACTACGGATTGGCTTCGATCAAGGCTGGTCAGGCAGATGCCGAGGTGCCGGATGACTCCCGACATGTGTTCCGCCAGGTGCAGGATTTGATCACTGGCGAAGTGGCGATGTACATCGCCAGAACCCACGCCCACGCTGTGGCGCCCACTGTGGCGGCGCTGAGGGCCAGGGCGAGCACTGTCGTCGATGCTGAAGTCGAGCGACTGAGCCACCGCCTGCCGGACCTCGATGAGCGCAGTCAGGCCGAGATCCGCAAGACCGTCTCGCGAGTAGTGGACAAACTGCTGCACACCCCGACCGTGCGCGCCAAAGAGTTGAACACATCGACCGAACCCGGTGACTACGCCCGCGTGCTGCATGAGTTGTTCGACCTCGACCCCCGGGATACGGTCGCGGTGCAATCACCGCCGCCCACCGGCTCAGGTGATCTCGGATGAGGCTCGGCACCCGAGCCAGTGCGCTGGCGATGACTCAAGCCGAGCGTGTCGCTGCACAGTTGCGCTCCGGCGGAGCCGAAGTCGAGTTGGTGACAGTGGCAACGCACGGAGATCTCAGCACTGCGCCACTGACGCAGATCGGCGGATCTGGGGTGTTTGCCTCCGCCCTGCGCACCGCGCTGCTGAACGGTGAGATCGACCTAGCCGTCCACTCCCTCAAAGATTTGCCCGTGGCTCCCCATCCAGGATTGATGCTCGCCGCGATCACCGCCCGTGAGGACTCCCGCGACGCCGTGATCAGCCACGAGGGCACCGGTTTGGCAGGTTTGGCGCCTGGGGCCAAGGTCGGCACCGGTTCCCCGCGACGGGCCGCCCAGTTGGCACTGCTGGCACCGCACGTAGAAGTGGTCGATATCCGCGGAAATGTTGAGACTCGAATTGCGGCGGTCCGCCAGGGCCGGGTCGATGCCGTCGTGTTGGCCGCTGCGGGTCTGCAACGCCTGGACAGAAGCGCGGAGGCCGATCAGTTCCTGGAGCCGGAGCAGATGCTCCCCGCGCCAGGTCAGGGCGCTGTCGCGGTGGAATGCCGGATCCCGATCGGGCAGGACCTGCTGGGGGACAACCGTGCGCGAGATGAGTCAGTGGCTCACGCATGCGCCGCCCTCGATGATGGGCCGACTCGTGCCTGCGTCACTGCCGAGCGCGAGTTGCTCGCCATCCTCGAGGCCGGCTGCACTGCCCCCGTCGGAGCTCTCGCCACGCCACACCACCAGGGCTACCGGCTCACCGGTTGGATGCAATTCGGCGCGACCCATGCCCGCGCCGCAGCGACCGGCGCAGACCCCCTCGACGTGGGGCGTGAAGTCGCCCAACAGTTGTTACAGCAAACCATCGAAGACGTGCCCATCTTGGTTACGGAGCGTGAGACGTGAGTACACATATCGCCGCACCTTGTCCCAGCAACGAGTTCATCGCCCGAGTGGCTTTCGTGGGCGCTGGGCCTGGTGATCCAGGTTTGATCACTGTGCGTGCCCGGGAGTACCTGGCTGCCGCCGACGTCATCGTCGTCGACTCCGCCGAGCACGCAGAACAAGTGCGTGACTATGCCCGTGGTGACGTGCAGTTCATCGACGGGTCCCGGGGGACCTCGGGTCGGGAGCTCACCGTCGCTTCCCGCGCCAAGCTGGTCGTCAAGACGGCCCTGGCGGTGACCGACCCCTCGCGTTTGATCGTCCGACTGATGGACGGAGACCCGAGTGCGTTCAGTGGGCTGACCACCGAGGCCACCGCGTGCAGCCGAGCCGGGGTGCCGTTCGAAGTGGTACCCGGCGTGAGCACCGCCTGGTCGGTGCCGATGTATGCCGGCGTGCCGCTCGCCGGCTCCCGAGCGAGTAATGAGTTGCACATGATCGACGGTTCGGACACCAGCGTGGATTACTCGCTGTCTGTGGCCGACACCGTGACAGTCGTCATCATGGGGATCGTGGCAGACCTGCGCCGCGCAGTGCACGGCTTGATCGCTGCCGGACGAGACCCGAATACCCCCGTTGCGCTGACCGAACACGGCACAACCGTGACCCAGCGCACCGAGGTAACTACGCTGCAGGACGCCCATCGCACCCTGGAGACGGCGGCTGCAGAGGAGGCCTACGTCGCAGTGGTGGGAGCTGACGTCGACCTGCGTCAAGACCTGTCCTGGTTCGAGACCAAGCCGTTGTTCGGCTGGAAGGTTGTCGTTCCGCGGACTCAGGATCAAGCCGGCTCCATGGTGCAGCGGGTGTCCTCCTACGGTGCGCAAGCCTGCGTGGTCCCGACGATCAGCGTCGAGCCTCCGCGAACGCCGCAGCAGATGGACAAAGCCATCAAGGGGCTGGTGACCGGACGGTATGAGTGGGTGGGTTTCACCTCGGTGAATGCCGTGCGGGCCGTTCGGGAGAAGTTCGTAGCACTGGGTTTGGACGCTCGTGCCTTCTCTGGGCTCAAGATCGCCGCCGTTGGTGGTGTGACGGCGCAGGCCCTGCGGGACTGGGGCTTGATCCCCGATCTTGTGCCCGAGACTGAGCAGTCTGCTCGAGGCTTGCGAGACGTGTGGCCGCCGTATGACGAGGTCCTGGACCCGATCAATAGGATCTTTCTACCGCGTGCTGACATCGCCACCGAGACCCTGGTGGCCGGTCTTCGCGACATGGGCTGGGAAGTCGACGATGTCACTGCGTACCGCACCGTGCGGGCTAGCCCGCCACCACTGCCGGTGCGTGAAGCGATCAAGGGCGGCGACTTCGACGCGGTCTGCTTCACGTCGTCCTCGACGGTGCGCAATTTGATCGGGATTGCTGGGAAGCCGCACCCGAACACGGTCGTGGCGTGCATTGGGCCGGCCACGGCAAAGACGGCCGAAGAGCTTGGGCTCCGCGTCGACGTCGTTTCAACTACCCCCACAGATGGTGCCTTGATCGATGCCCTGGCGGTCCACGCCAGCAACCGCAGTGCTGCGGCGTTGGCGGCAGGTGAGATCACGACACGACCTAGCCAGCGGCGCAGTGCGATGCGTCGCAGCGTAGCCAAGGCTCGCGCGTGAGGGTGGAGTCGCCACTCGAACGACCTCGGCGTCTGCGCACCACTGCTGGCATGCGGGCCTTGGTGCGCCAGACCCACCTGCACCCTGGTGACCTCGTGCTGCCGATGTTCGTGTCGCAATCAGCCAGCGAGCCCATGCCCATAGTTTCCATGCCGGGGGTTCAGCAGCACAGCCATGACTCGTTGCGGCGCGCTGCCGAGCAGGCCCTGCAGGCTGGCGTCGGTGGCTTGATGGTCTTTGGCGTGCCTGATCAGCGCGATGCCACCGGCACCGGGGCAGATGACCCGGAGGGCGTCCTCAACACTGCATTGCGCAATCTGCGCAGCGACCTCGGTGCGGACACTGTGATCATGGCCGATCTCTGTCTGGATGAGTTCACCGATCACGGACATTGCGGAGTGCTAGGCAGTGACGGCGGAGTCGATAACGACGCGACGCTGCAGCGGTATGCGCAGATGGCGGTGGCACAGGCCGCTGCGGGGGCGGATGTCGTTGCCCCGTCGGGAATGATGGATGGCCAGGTGCGCGTCATCCGCGGCGCCCTCGACGCGGTGGGTCGCCACGATGTCTCAATCTTGGCCTACACGGCGAAGTACGCGTCCGCCTTCTACGGTCCCTTTAGGGAAGCGGTCGACTCCACCTTCACCGGCAACCGATCGACATACCAACAGGACATCGCCAACCGCACCGAAGCGTTGCGCGAATTGCGCCTCGATCAGGCCGAAGGTGCGGACATGGTGATGGTCAAGCCTGCGCTGGCCTATCTCGACGTGCTCAGTGATGTTGCCCGGCACAGCGATCTGCCCGTGGCCGCCTACCACGTCTCCGGTGAGTACGCCCAGATCGAAGCCGCCGCGCAACGTGGGTGGCTCGATCGGGAGGCAACTGTGTTGGAAAGTCTGATCTCCATCCGCCGCGCCGGTGCCCACTTCATCCTGACGTACTACGCGCAATACGCTGCACAACTGCTGAATCGACGTGACTCATGGTGATCTCCGAAGCCGAACGAGCGACCGTTGAGGTTGCTGATCCGCCGGTCGAGTGGCTCGACGATGCGCAGCAACGGGCCTGGCGGGCCTGGCTGCGTGGTCACCACTTGCTGATGTCGGCAATGGAGGAGGGACTGAGTGGCACCGGTGTCCGACTCGGTGAGTATGAAGTCCTCTCCATGCTCAGCGAGGCTCCGGGTGGCCGCATGCGTATGTCGGCCCTGGCAGACACGGTCGTGCAATCACGAAGTCGCCTCACGCACACAGCCGCACGCCTGGAGGCGCTGGAGATGGTGCAACGTCGCCGGACCACCCAGGACGGTCGAGGCGTCGAGGTGTTGATCACCCAGACGGGGGTGGAGTTGCTGGAGTCGGTTGCCCCCATCCATCTTAAGACGGTGCGGCGCTGCTTCCTGGAGCAGATGTCGCGCGAGGAGTTGCTGCACACGGGAGAGATCATGCGCCGAGTGATCGTCGCCGCGCGAGAGCGGCCCGAGCAGGGCGCCGACGCCTTCTAGCCGCCTACTGGAGGGCCTTCGCCCGGTGGGATAATGGTTGATATGTCATCGCAATCCACGCAGCGCTCCGAAGAACTCCTCAAACGCGCCCGTTCGGTGATCCCCAGCGGAGTCAATTCGCCAGTTCGAGCGTTTCGTTCTGTCGGTGGCACGCCCCGCTTCATTGCTTCTGCCCGCGGCCCCTGGCTGACCGATGTCGACGGTAACCGGTATGTCGACCTGGTCTGCTCCTGGGGACCGATGATCCTCGGGCATGCACACCCAGCAGTGCTGGAGGCTGTCCAGGGTGCCGCCGCCGACGGATTTAGTTTTGGCACTCCGACGGTGCGCGAATTGTTGCTTGCCCAGGAGATTGTGGCGCGGGTGCCACCGGTGGATCAGGTGCGCCTGGTCAACTCCGGCACCGAGGCCACGATGAGCGCGGTGCGCCTGGCGCGGGGCTTCACGGGGCGCACCAAGGTCGTGAAGTTTGCCGGCTGCTACCACGGGCACGTCGATGCCCTGCTGGCGGCGGCCGGCTCGGGGCTGGCGACCTTCGCACTGCCTGACTCCGCGGGGGTGCCTGCCTCGGCAGCAGAGGAGACGATCGTCTTGCCCTACAACGACATCCAGGCGCTGACTGATGCCTTCGCGGCCCATGGCGCCCACATCGCCGCCGTGATCACCGAAGCGGCAGCAGGCAACATGGGTGTGGTGCCGCCGGAGTCTGGCTTCACTGCCGCCATGATCGAACTCTGCCAGGCAAACGGCTCACTGCTGATCTCCGATGAAGTCATGACGGGCTTTCGGTGCAGCCGTTCGGGTTGGTTCGGGCTGGAGGGGCCGTACGAGATGGGCGTCCCAGATCTGATGACATTCGGCAAAGTCATGGGTGGCGGATTCCCCGCTGCGGCCTTCGGTGGGCGGGCCGATGTGATGGCCATGCTCGCCCCAGGTGGCCCCGTCTACCAAGCGGGCACGCTCTCTGGCAATCCCGTCGCCTCCGCGGCCGGGCTGGCCACCCTGGAGCAATGCACCCCGCAGGTTTACGCACGCATCCAGGTCGTCGCCGAAGCGTTGGCCACCGCCGTCCGCGACTCGTTCACCGAGCACGGCATACCGCATCGTATTCAGTGGGCCGGATCCATGTTCAGCGTGTTCTTCCGCTCCGGGCAGGTCCGAACGTTCGCGGACGCTCAGGATCAAGATGCCCAGATGTATGCCGCCTTCTTCCACGAGATGCTCTCTCGGGGTGTGCATTTGCCGCCCAGCTGCTTTGAATCGTGGTTTGTCAGTGCCAGCCACGACGACGAGGCCCTCGGCCATACCGTCGATGCCATCCACGCCAGCGCCGCAGCGATCACTCAGCAGGGCGTGGGAAGATCGCGCTCATGAGTGAACGCCCGGTGACGACAACGGTGCACGTCGTACGACACGGTGAAGTACACAACCCGGAGGGCGTGCTGTACGGCCGGTTGGCGGAGTTTCATCTCTCCGACCTTGGGCGAGCGATGGCTGAAGTGACGGCGGACTACCTGGGCCATATGGACGTTGTCCATGTCGTTGCCTCTCCGCTTGAGCGGGCCCAAGAAACGGCCCAGCCCATCGCGGCGCGACATGGCCTGAGTCTGCGTACCGATGAGCGGTTGATCGAAGCCGACAACTACTTCGAAGGCACTACGATCGCCCAGGGTGGGGTGTTGCGTTCGCCACGCCATTGGCCACATCTGATCAACCCGTTGCTGCCGAGTTGGGGGGAGCCGTACAACCAGATCGCAACCCGGATGCTGGCTGCGCTGTCGCTGGCTCGACGTGCGGCGTGGGGACACGAGGCTGTGCTGGTCTCGCACCAGCTGCCGGTCTGGACGATGAGACAAAAACTCGAAGGCAAGCGCTTGTGGCACGACCCCCGTCGGCGAGAGTGCACCCTGTCCTCGGTCACATCGGTGCGCTATCACAACGATGAAGCGGTAGAGGTGACCTATGCCGAGCCTGCTGGACACCTTATGGTCCACGCTCAGCCGGGCGCGGGTGCATGAGCAGAACTGCCAGGCCCCGATGCAGCGCCGTAGCCAAGCGCACGGTGGTGGCCTCTGTGATGGTCCTGGCCTTCGGCTCTGCTTCGGCATGTAGCGGTGAAGGCAACACCATTGCCGAGCAGGCGCGCGCGGGAGACGACAAGAACTACATTGCTAGCGACGGCAGTGTCACTGTGATCGGCGCGGCGCAGCGCGAGACCGTGATCGACCTGTCCGGGACCACCCTGGAAGGCGAGCAGTGGTCGAGTGAGCAGTTCCGCGGCGACGTGCTGGTCATCAACGTGTGGGGCTCGTGGTGCCCGCCCTGCCAGGCTGAGGCCCAGGACCTGAACGGCGTGTTCGCCGGCTTCCAGGACGCCGGCCAGCCCGTGCAGTTCATCGGTGTGAACGACCGCGACAGCGTCCCCACCGCGCTGGCGTTCCAGAAAGCGAAGAACGTGCAATACCCCTCGTTGGAGGATGACGGGGGGCAAACGTTGCTCGATCTACAGGGCCTCGCGAACGCTCGCCCGAGCACGCTGGTACTCGATGCGCAAGGTCAGGTGGCGGCGCGTGTGCTCGGTCAAGTGGATGCCAGCACGCTTCGCGGTGTAGTCGAAGACGTGTTGGATGAGTGACGTGTTGGGCCCCACATGAGTGATCTCGTGCTGAGCGGACCACTGCTCGCGGCAATGGCGTTGGCCGCTGCAGCGGGGCTGGTCTCCTTCGCCTCGCCATGTGTGCTGCCCCTGGTCCCCGGATTCTTGGGCTATGTCACGGGGATGGCCCCGCAGCAGGACAGCGGTCCGACCCGATGGCGGCTGATCCTCGGTGCACTGCTATTCGTGGCCGGTTTCAGCGCCGTCTTCATTGTGATGAGCGTGGTTGTGTCCTCACTGGGTTTGCTGCTCGTGGAGCAGCAGGGCCTGCTGTTGCGAATCGGCGGGGTGATCGTACTGGGCCTCGGCCTCTTCATGTTGCGGGCCACGGGAGGTGGCTGGCAACCCCAGTGGCGTCCGGTAGCTGGGCTGCTCGGCGCTCCCGCACTCGGGGTCGTGTTCGGCCTAGGTTTCACCGCGTGCACCGGCCCCTCGCTTGCCGCGATCCAGACGCTGGGAGCTTCACTGGCGCCCAGCGATGGCGCTTCCGCGCGGGCCATCGCGCTCGCAGTTGCCTACTGCCTTGGCCTCGGACTGCCATTCATTGCGATCGCGGCCGGTGCCGGGTGGGCCAACGAGGCCTCGACTCGGCTGCGCCGACACCATGCACTGCTGCAGCGCATCTCCGGTGTGGTCCTCATCGTGCTTGGGTTGTTGCTCATCAGTGGGCTATGGGACGGCATCACTGCGTGGACCCAAACGCGGCTGGTTTCCTCCTTCGAGACGGCCCTGTGATGGCTGGCCTCGACCAAGAGGCGCCGACCACGCAGGCGAGCACTGCGGGTGAGCCGGTACGCCAGCCTCGGCTAGGGCCAGTGGGCTGGGCCCGGTGGGTGTGGCGGCAACTGACCAGTATGCGGACCGCGCTCATGCTGCTCCTGCTACTCGCCATCGCCGCAGTCCCGGGATCAGTGTGGCCGCAGCGCAGTGTGGACCCCGCCCTCGTGTCGGCATACCTGCGAAACAACCCCGAGCTCGGCACCTGGCTGGACCGGTTCCAGATGTTCGACGTGTTCTCTGCCCCCTGGTTCGCTGCCATCTACCTGTTGCTCGTCGTTTCTTTGGTGGGATGTCTGGTGCCACGCAGTCGCTTGCACTGGGCGGCGATGCGCGCCCAGCCCCCACCCACGCCGAGGCGCCCGGATCGGCTGCCCGCGCACGCCCGCCTCGAACTAGCCGCAGACACCGATGTCGATGAGGCCCTGCTGGCGGCTCGACGGGTGCTGGGCTCGCACCGCTACCGGCTACGGGACCAATCCGGCAGCCCCGACGTCGCAGCCGAGTCGGGATATCTGAAAGAGACCGGAAATCTGATCTTTCACATTGCCCTGTTGGCAGTGATCGTGTCGGTAGCGGTCGGGCATATCTGGGGGTGGCGCGGTGAGGTCATCCTTCCGGAGGGAGAGACCTTCACCTCCGCTGCGGCTCAGTACGACACGATCAACCCCGGCCCGTGGGTTGACCTGAACTCGTTGCAGCCATTCCAACTGGACCTTGACTCGATGACGGTGTCGTTTGAGACCCAAGCCCAAGGGGTGCAGTTCGGTGCACCACGTGAGTTCTCAGCGCAAGTCGTCACCACCGAGCGACCGGGGGAAGCACCAACACGCGAGCGCCTTGCCGTCAACGACCCACTGCACCTCGGCGGTGCCTCGGTCTACCTGCTTGGTAACGGTTATGCACCGGTCGTCACCGTCCGTGACGGCGAGGGAGAGGTGCTGTTCTCCGATGCCGTGCCGTTTCTGCCCCAGGACGGCAACTACACCTCGACCGGGGCGATCAAAGTGGCGGGCACCGAGCCGGAGATCGGTTTCTATGGGGCCTTCCTGCCGACCGCCAAGTTCACTGAATTCGGCCCGACCTCTGACTTCCCGGATTTGGTCGATCCACAACTGGCCATGACCGTCTACGAAGGCGACCTCTTCCCAGGCGGCATACCCCAGTCGGTGTACGTGCTGGACATCGCTGGGATGGAGCCGCTGACAGAAGAAGATGGCACTGCCAGCACGCTGCTGCTGGCCCCAGGGGAGAGCGCCGACCTGCCGGGCGGGCGCGGCAGCATCACGCTGGACGGCGTGGTCAGGTGGAGTGGGCTGGTGATGCGGCATGACCCCGGCCGGCTTCCCGTGTTGTTCAGTTCCATCGCGGTGCTGGGCGGGCTCGTGCTGATGTTGGGAGTGCGGCGCAGGCGGGTGTTCGTTCGAGTCAGCGCTCCGCAACAGGGGGGCGAAAGCACTGAAGATGAGGGGCGGCATACTGGATTGATGGTGGCTGGCTTGGTCAAGGGCGATGACCCTGGGCTGCAACGGTTGGTCGATCGGATCGCCGACGAAATCGCACAGCAGGTAGACGGCACGACAACAACGGAACGCAAGCCGACGGAACGCAGGACGAAGGAACGCAGATGAGGAACGACACCTTGGCCGCAGCCTCGGACATCGGGGTCTGGGCGACGATGGCCGTCCTGGCCCTGGCCATGATCGCCTTCGCGGCTCACCTGGCGGTACATGCAGCAGCGGCTCGGGTCAGCCTGGAACGCACCCCTGCCCTGGTCGGTGGCCCGGCCGAGTCTGGCGACGGGGCGCCTTCACAACAGGTTGACTCTGTGGCGGTGACGCGCCGCTGGGGTGTGCTGGGGCTGCAACTCACGATGGTGGCCACCGTGGTGCTAGTGCTCTCGGCCGGGATGCGGGGCTGGTCGGTGCAGCGCGCTCCGCTGGGCAACATGTATGAATTCGCACTGGCTGCATCCTCGTTTGCGCTGATCATCTATTCGGTATGGAGCACTCGGCGTGATCGGCTCTGGCTCGGCCTGTTCGTCGTGACTCCGGTGCTGCTCATCCTCGGCTTCGCCCGTGGTGCGTGGTATGCCGAGGCCTCGCAGTTAGTGCCAGCGCTGAACAGCATCTGGCTGGTCATTCACGTCACCGTGGCAACGTTGACGGTCGGTTTGTTCGTCATCGGTTTTTCCACCGCCGTCCTTTACCTGCTGCGCGATAGCGCTGAGCAGCGCGCCATCGGTAATCCGTCAGCCACCTCTGGGATGGGCAGTCGGTGGCTGAACGCGTTGCCGCGGGCTGAAGCCCTGGAACGGCTCACCTACGGGATCCACGTCATCGCCTTCCCGCTGTGGACCTTCACGCTGATGGCTGGGGCGATCTGGGCCGAGCAAGCCTGGGGACGCTACTGGGGGTGGGATGCCAAAGAGGTGTGGACCTTCGTGATCTTCGTCGTGTACGCCGCTTATCTACATGCCCGTGCCACGACGGGTTGGAGCACCCGCAAGGCGACCTGGCTCGCAATCGCTGGTTTTGCGTGCGTCGTGATGAACTATGCGGTGGTCAACATCTTCTTCGTCGGCTTACACTCCTACGGGGGGGTATGACAGGCGGATGCTGCGTTACACCGTCCTTCGGCTGTTAGTTTTTGCGGTCTTTTTGCTGATCTTTGTCTGGGTCGGGGTCCCAGGCATCTGGGCCCTGCTGTTCGCTGCCCTCTTCTCCATGGTCACCTCGCTGTTCCTGTTGCGCCGCCAGCGCCAGGACATGGCCGAGCAGATCGCACAGCGAGTGCAGAAGCAGCGCGTGAAGCGGGCCGAGAAGATCGCCACCCAGCGCACCGACGAGGATGAAGAGGACGGGGAGATCGGCGAGCCCCGTTCAGGCTGAGAGCATCAGGCCTGCCGTCAGCAGGACCGCATACGCCAACTGGGTGAGCCCGGTCGTGCCGAGCACCGGCACCAGATCGCCGCCGAGGGCGCCGCCGCGGATAGTCCGAATCGGGAGCCACGCCAGCGGGGCTGCGCCGAGCGCCAGCAACACCCATGGGTGGATGACGGCGAGCAGGGGCACCAAGGCAAAAGCCGTCAGCACTAACACGACGTAGAACCGGCGGGTCGTGGCCTCGCCCATGGCTACGGCCAGTGTCCGCTTGCCCACAGCGGCGTCGCCAGGAATGTCGCGCAGATTGTTGGCCACCAGAATTGCACACGCAAGCGCTCCCACCGCTATAGCTCCCACGAGGCCGGCCACGCTCAGCGCATGAGCCTGGGTCCATTGGGTGCCCAGCACCGCGACCAGGCCGAAGAACACGAAGACGGCCGCCTCGCCGAGCCCCCGATAGCCGTAGGGATGTGCGCCTCCGGTGTAACGCCAGGCCGCGATGATGGCGGCGGCTCCGAAGATCAGCAGCAGCCACGCGTTTGCCAGCGCGACCAACGCCAGCCCGACGACCGCTGCGATCCCAAAGGATAGAAACGCGGCAGCCTTCACCGTCGTCGGATCGGCCAATCCCTGACCGACCAGGCGCACTGGTCCCACCCGGGTCGCGTCCGTGCCACGGACCCCATCGGAATAGTCGTTGGCGTAGTTGACGCCGACTTGAAGCGAGACGGCCACCACCAAAGCGAGCAGACCCATACCGAAGTTGGCGCTGCCCTGGGCGAAGGCTGCGCCGGTACCGACACTGACAGGCGCTAGGGCAGCAGGAAGTGTGCGGAGTCGCGCACCGGCGACCCACTGGCAGACATCAGCCATCGAGCTAGATGCCCCGCAAGAAGTCGGGGTCGTCGTCCGGGCCGCGCGGACCGAGCTGTGGGCCGCCGCCTTCACGCCGTCCCTTAGGTCGGCCAGCAAAGATCCAGGCCAGACCGCCCGCCGGGGTGAACAGCAGCGCCATCACAACCCACGCCAATTTGGGCAGATTACGCACTTTGTCGGCTTCGGTTCGTACGACGTCAACGACGCAGTAGACGGT
>JBBSNC010000027.1:0-16553 GCA_038232855.1 Actinomycetales bacterium | reverse complement strand
TGCCCGGCGGCTTGCGCGCGCTGCTCGTCGTGGTGCACCGGGTCGGCGGCACCGACGGCCTCGGCGAAGGCCGAGATCCGTGCGGCGGGGACGACGAATGGCTCGGTGGGCGGATAGCTCCGCCCGGCGAAGTCAGCGTTCACGGCCATGCCGGTCACCCTATCCGCGTGCTCCGGCATACCGCGGCGGTACCTGAGCGGCCGGCCTGGGTCAGCGGGTCTCGCGGTGCGGCGTGTGCCGCCGGCAGCGCCAGCAGAACTTCGCCATCTCCAACCGGTCGGGGTTGTTGCGGCGGTTCTTCTTGGTGATGTAGTTGCGCTCCTTGCACTCCGTGCACGCGAGGGTGATCTTGGGGCGGACGTCGCCACTCTTGCTAGCCACGGGTGAACCTGCTCTCGGATTAAGGTGATGTTAAGGCGGTGTTACTGCGGTGCGGTCGTACTTGTAGCGGGAGCGGGTATCGATCCCGCGACCTCACGATTATGAGTCGTGCGCTCTAACCATCTGAGCTACCCCGCCTCGGGGTGCGGTCACCATGTGGCTTCCACATTCGTGCGAGCCCCCAAACGGAATCGAACCGTTGACCTTCTCCTTACCATGGAGACGCTCTACCGACTGAGCTATGGGGGCGGACTAACGACCCCGGGCAACGCCCGCTGGCACGCAGCGCTGTGCAAGATTACACGGAACCCACCGACGCGGCGAAATCGCGGCAGCCCACTCGAGTCAGGCGTTCAAGCCGACCTGATCGAGCCGATCACGTGCTCCCGATGACCTGCTCGATCCGTGACGGCAAACACGAATCCGCCCTCGGTCCCGCGGGCCCGAAAGACTACGTTGCTTGGCAGGAGGATCGGCTTGTGGAACTCCACTGACACGGTATGCCGGCTCGGCACTCGTCCTTGCATCGCCGCCAAGGCTTTGGCGTGGGTCCACATACCGTGGGCGATGGTCCGGGGGAAGCCAAGTGCCTTGGCCGCCAGCGGGTTGAGGTGGATCGGGTTCACATCCCCCGATGCGGCGGCATATCGGCGACCCAGGTCGGCCGGGCAACGCCACAGCGCCCATTGTGGCAACGGCAGTGACTCGGCCGACGTGTTCTCAGAATTTCCGGCCTCGCGGTTCAACTCCGTTGATGGGCTGGCTGAGTCGTCAAGGGCAGGCTCAGCCTCACCCTCGGCACTGGCGCCGCGGACCAGATAGGTGCTGGTCCCCTGCCACACCACCTCATCGCCGACGGTGGCTTGGCCCATCAGGTCCACACTGGCACCTCGCGGGTGCGGCTGCAGATGCTCGGCCCACGAACTCACCGTCACCTTCTCGGCAATATCCACTGGGCGCAGCATCGTCATCTCATTGCGGATGTGCACCGTGCCGGCCATCTGAAAGGGAAAGTCGTCGGCGGCCATCAGATGCACCTGCGTGGGGAAGGTCAGCACGTGCAGGTACGTCCCTGGCACGTCGTTACGAAGGGGCAGGTCGCACACCCGCGCATAGTCGGCGAGCCGTTGGATGTCGATATTCTGCTCGGCCAGCATGATCCGCCGCCGGGGCAGTTCGGGAACCACCGACCCCTTGTTGCGCTTCAGCGCCGTTTGCGCGGCGGCCTTGGCGATGAGCGGCCCGATGGCAGGTGGCCGCTCCAGCAGCTCGACATCGGCGTCAGTCCGCACCCCCGCTCACGCCCCGATCTGAGACTGACCGCATACGCGCAGCACCTGTCCGGTCACAGCGTTGCTAGCCGGCTCGGCGAAGAAGGCGATGGTCTCGGCCACATCGACTGGTTTGCCACCCTGCTGCAGGCTGTTGAAGCGACGGGCGAACTCGCGGGTGGCGGCCGGAATTTTGCCGGTCATCTCGGTTTCGATGAATCCCGGTGCCACTGCGTTGACGGTGATCCCACGGTCGCGCAGGTGCGGTGCCAGCGCGCGCACGGCACCCATCACACCCGCTTTGCTGGCGGCGTAGTTTGCTTGGCCACGGTTGCCGGCAATGCCACTGGTCGAAGCGACCGACACGATCCGGCCCCCGTCAGACAGCCCGCCGGGCACCCACGGGTCGAGCAAGTCTTGATTGATCCGCAGCGCCGCCGAGAGGTTGACCTCCAGCACGCTGCCCCACCGATCGGCATCGGTATTGACGAGCAACTTGTCCCGCGTGATTCCGGCGTTATGCACCATCGCGTGGATCCGCGCGTGGTCACCGAAACGCTCCGCCACGTGTGACGCGATAAGGCGCCCGGCCTCGGGGTGGGTGATGTCGAGTTGCAGCGCGGTGCCGCCGAGTCGATTGGCCACCTCCGCAAGCGCGTCGCCCGTGCTGGGCACATCGACCAGCACCACGGCGGCACCGTCGCGTGCGAAGACCTCAGCGATGCTTGCTCCGATGCCGCGTGCGGCCCCCGTGATGACGACGATCTGAGCCTCGAAGGGCAAGTCGGCGACCTGCGGCGTGTGGCGGCTCGAGCCGATCCGTAGCGGTTGCCCGCTGATATAAGCCGACCGTCCCTGCAGCAGGAACAGCACAGTGGAGGCGGTGCCAGCCGCAGAAGCATCCGCCACTTGCACCAGGTTTGCGGTGCCCCCAGCGCGCATTTCCTTGCCGACGCTGCGGACGATCCCCTCCAACGCATGACACACGGCCGAGGCTTGCACGCTGCTGACCTTGTACGGGGCTACGCCGATCACGATGACGCGACCGCTTGGCCCCATCGCCTTCAGGGCTGGACGCAGCAAGGACCGCACCTGCTCTAGGTCGGCAATGCTGCGCGCCATCGTGGCATCGAGCACGATCGCGCCGATCTTCTCCTTGTATGCAGGCACCTCGGCTGGGCCGTCACTGTCACTGCCGCCAGCGGAGTCGGTCAGAGCTTCCAATGGTTCGATGCCCAGCAGGCCCAGCGTCCGGGCCGCGAGGTCACCGCCGCCCACGGTGCCCAGCACGATGTCGCCCGCGGGCATCTGGCGCCCACGCCGTAGCCGCGCCGGTTGCGGCATACCGAGTTGTTTGCTGATTGCTTTGCCCACCGGGTTGCGGGTCAGCGTCGTGTAAAGGTCTGCCATCAGACTGCCTCCAGGATTGCGACGACTCCTTGACCGCCCGCTGCGCAGATCGACACGAGACCGCGCGACCCGCTGCCGTTGTGGGCCAGGCTCTTGGCAAGCGTAGCCACGATTCGACCCCCGGTGGCGGCAAAAGGGTGCCCGGTGGCCAAAGAAGAGCCGTGAATGTTGAGTCTGCCGCGATCGATGCTGCCCAGCGGGGCCTGCCGACCCAACCGGTCGCGGCAGAAGTCCTCGCTCTCCCAGGCCGCCAACGTGGCCAGCACGGTCGAAGCGAAGGCCTCGTGGATCTCGTATTCGTCGAAGTCTTGCAGTGCTACGTCGTTGCGCTCGAGCAGTCGAGACACGGCATAGGCGGGCGCCATCAGCAAGCCTTCGTCGTTGGAAACGTAGTCCACCGCGGCGACCTCGGCGTCTATGATCCGGGCCAACATCGGCAGGTGGCGCTGCGCCGCCCAGTCCTGGTCGGCCAACAGCACCAACGCGGCCCCATCGGACAGCGCGGTGGAGTTGCCAGCGGTCATGGTGGCGCCTTCACCTTTGCCGAACACTGGCTTGAGCTTGGCGAGCGCCTCAACTGAGGTGTCGGGGCGCAGCCCCTGATCGCGAGTCATCCGCAGATAGGGGGTGGCGAGGTCGTCGAAAAAGCCTTCTTCCCATGCTGCGGCGAGGTGATGGTGGCTCGCGGCGGCGAGCTCATCCTGGGCTTCGCGGCTGATGTCCCAGGTCTTGGCCGTGATGGCCTGGTGCTCGCCCATCGACAAGCCGGTGCGCGGTTCGGAGTTGCGCGGCGTCTGCGGCAACAGATCGCCTGGCCTGATCGCGGCAAAGGCGGCTGCTCGTTGCCTGAACGCCTTGGCGCGGGAGGCCTTCAACAGGGCGGTGCGCAGACCGTCACTGAGTGCGATCGGGGCGTCGCTGGCGCTGTCGACGCCCCCGGCGATGCCAGAGGTTATCTGGCCGAGAGCGATCTTGTTGGATACCTGGATGACGGTTTCCAGCCCGGTGCCGCAGGCTTGTTGCAGGTCGTATGCCGGGGTGGTCGGGTCCAGCGCGGAGCCAAGAACTGCCTCGCGGGTCAGGTTGAAGTCTTTGGCATGTTTGAGCACTGCTCCTGCGGCGACCTCGCCGAGGCGATCGCCGGACAGGCCGAACCGCGCCACCAAGCCGTCCAGTGCGGCGGTGAGCATGTCCTGGTTGGAAGCGACGGCATAGCCCCCGCCGGCCTTGCCGAACGGAATCCGGTTGCCGCCGACGATGACCGGCACCCCCTGGTGCGTGGTGGGACGGTGCGCATCGTCGTTCATCTAAGGCTCCTGAGGGCTCGGCGGGAGAATTAACCGATACCGACCGTAGCAGGTACGCCGAGTACTCGGTACTATCTACGGTATGACGACCCAGCCGCAGGAGCGCACCGCGCATCGCGACGGTCGCGACGCCCGCTGGGAAGCCCATCGCGCCACACGCCGCCGCGAACTCGTCGAGCACACCTTGCGAGCGATCCGCGAGTACGGCCCAGGTGTCGGCATGGACGAAATCGCAGCCCAGGCAGGCACCAGCAAGCCCGTCCTGTATCGACACTTCGGTGACCGCAATGGGCTCTACCTGGGGGTTGTCGAGGCCGTTGATGCCCGCGTGCTGGCTGACCTCAGCGCTGTCGCCGACAAATCCGGCTGCGGCCCGGACGGCACGCCCGCCGACGTGACCGGTCTGATCACCGCGATGGTGACGGCATACCTCGAGCTCGTGCAGCGCGACCCCGAAATCTATCGCTTCGTGATGTCCCAACCCCTCCTCGCCCCCCCCGATACGACCTCAACAGGCGATCCCGTGCTGAGCCTGACCGGTCGGATCGGTGATCAACTGGCTCAGATCCTGACCGCGCACCTGCACCGGTTAGGCCGCGATCCTGCCCCCGCAGCTCCCTGGGGCCACGGCATTGTCGGCTTCGTCCGAGCAGCAGCCGACCAATGGGTCACTCACGCCCCGCCCGGCTCCACCACTGAAACAGTCACAGCCGACGTGATCGAAATGCTGCGACCTGCACTTGAGACAACACCCGGACAACAGCATCAGGAGAGACGATGACCACCACTCACGACCCGCAGACTGGCCGCGCAACAGAGGTCGAAGTCCAGGCTGGACCGCTCGACCAGATCAGCCCCCTAGGCCAGGCCCTTCGGGATGCCACCGCTGGCCGCTGGGCTCACGTGCGCGAACTAGCACGGCACACCCTGCCAGCGGAGTTGATGCGGCGCGACGCCGGATTCACCATGCCGCAAGCCCGCGATTGGACCCGGGCCACCTTGGCCACCCTGACCGCCCGGGGCTTCACGACCAGCGGCTACCCCAAGGAGTACGGCGGGCAGGACGACCTGGGCCGCTCGGCGATCGACTTCGAGTTGTGCGCTCACGGCGACCTGTCGGTGACGATCAAATCGGGCGTGCAGTTCGGGTTGTTCGGCGGTGCGGTGCACAGCCTCGGCACGAAGTGGCACCACGACACGTATCTACGCGACATCATCACGCTCGCCCTGCCGGGTTGCTACGCGATGACCGAGATCGGCCATGGCAGTGACGTCTCGTCGCTGGAGACGACGCTCACCTATGACCGCGAGGCCGATGAGATCGTGGTCCACTCTCCGAGCGCCTCGTCGATGAAGGCCTACATCGGCGGTGCGGCGGTCGATGCGCGGATGGCCGTCGTCTACGGGCAGCTGATCGTCGGCGACGAGTCACACGGTGTGCATGCAACCATGGTGCCGATCCGAGACGAGGCTGGGCAGTCCCTTCCTGGGGTCACCCCCGGCGACCACGGCGCGAAGGGCGGACTGGCTGGGGTCGACAACGGGACATTGCTGTTTGACAACGTGCGGGTGCCGCGTCGGATGCTGCTGGATCGCTATGGCGGAATCAACGCAGACGGTGACTATGTCAGCGACATCGAGAATCCGAACCGCCGCTTCTTCACGATGCTCGGCACCCTGGTGCGCGGCCGGATCTGCATCGCCGGGGCTGGAGCGGTCGCGGGTCGCCGCGCGCTATCGATCGCCACTCGGTATGCCGTGAAGCGTCGGCAGTTCAGCGCGCCGGGCCACGACGGCGATGTGTTGTTGATCGACTACCTCGCCCATCAGCGCAAGCTGTTCCCTGCGATCGCAGAGGCATACGCGCTGATGTTTGCCCAGAACGCGATCACCGAGCGGATGCAAGATCTGCACGAGGCCCCCGAGAAGGACCTCGAGGCGCAGCGCGAACTGGAGACGAGGGCAGCTGGGCTGAAGGCGCTCAGCACCCGGTTTGGCAACGACACGGTGCAGGTATGCCGTGAGGCCTGCGGCGGAGCTGGGTATATGTCCGAGAACGGGCTGACCCTGATCCGCCGCGATGCCGACGTCTTCGCCACCTTCGAAGGTGACAACACGGTGCTGCTGCAGCTTGTGGCCAAGGGCCTGTTGTCGAACTACAAGGAGATGTTTGGCGACCTGGATATGCGCGGGATGCTGCAATTCGCGGCCAAGTCGTTCGGCGGTGCGGTCATCGAACGGACCGCTGCCAAGCCGGTGATCGACCGTCTCGTGGAGGCGGCCAGTCGACGTACTGATGAAGAATCGCTGCACGACCGTGCCTGGCAGTTGGAGATGTTCGAAAACCGCGAGCGCCACGTGTTGGAGACGTTGGCCTCGCGCCTGCGCAAGGCGGGCAAAGAGAACCCGGACTCGTTTGAAGCCTTTAACTCCGCTCAGGATCACGTGCTCTTGGCCGCTCGGGCCCACATGGACCGGGTGGTGCTGGAGGCGTTTGTCGAAGGCGTCGAGGCGTGCACCGACCCGGTGGCCACGGACCGTCTGGAGCGGCTCTGTGACCTGTATTGCCTGTCTAGCATCGAGGGTGACTCCGGCTGGTTTCAGCAGCACAACCGGCTTTCGGCGACGCGGGCAAAAGCCGTGACCGCAGCGGTCAATGAACTCTGCCGGGCGCTGCGTCCGGACGCCATTGCGATCGTTGAAGGGATGGGCGTGCCCGAGGAGTGGCTCAACAGTTCGATGTTGGTCGAGCCGCACTGGACCCCCTGAGCTCCCGGCGTACCCGCAGGAAACTAGCGGCATGCAGAATATGCGCTCTAGCGCACCAAACGCATGCCGCTAGTTTCTGGTCGAGCCCTACGTGGCGGGTTCGATGACCTTGCGCATGACGCAGTTGTTCTTGCCTACGAAGCGTTCGTAGGTAAACCCGGCCTCCTCGAACATTCCGCGGATGACATTGCAGAGGAAGGAAGCCGAATACTTCTTGTCTCCGAGCTCGCGCGGATAGGTCTCGACGACTCCACCCCCGGCGACCGCAATCAAGTCCAAGACGCCATCGAGTGCTGCCACGGCCACGCGTTTGCGACGGGATGCCCGGTCAACGAAGAAGCACGTCAACCGGCAGTCGGGCAACGGCGAACCGGCTGACTCGACCTCCTTTCGGTGGAAGATGCCAGGCAACTCTGCCGGAGTGCCGTATTCGCACCAGCCCACCGCGGTGTCGCCGTCGAATACCAACGCTGCATGCGCCGTATTCTCGGGCACCAATCGTTGCATATAGCTGCGCCAGTCACCGCCCATCCCGGCACCGTTGTTCCGTTCGCACAGATCGGCGAACGCACCCCAGGTCTGGCCCGTCAAGGCCTCAATTCGGTACTCAACCATCACGCACGACCCCTTCATCTCGAAGCACTTCCGGCCACTATGGCACGCGCCCTACCGCACTGCCATGGGTCCTTTCGGGCAGCCCAGCCCTGCGGAACAGGAGGTCGATCTGGGGATTCGCCCTCCCGGTCGCCCCCCTTTGCCTGTTCCAATCGTAGAGGTATGCGGGCCCGCCGAACCGCCCTAGACCCTGCTCGTGACCAGCGACACCAGCGAAGTGCCCGCCAAGGCCAGGTGGCGGTGGATGATCCGAGGGGTCATCTGGGGCCGGTGCATCGCGCTTGTCGCGGCGCTGATAGTGGGGTACGTCTTTGGCGAGTCGGTATCGCAGAGCTATCAGGCACTGCTCACCATGGTGGCCCTGCGGATCATCTTCTTCTTTGATCGACGGGCAGCGGCGGCGCCACCGCACCTTCTGATCGGCGGCTAGCGCAGCAGCCCAGCGGCCAGCGCAGTCGGCGCGGTAGGTGCGAGTGGCAGCCGTGGCAGCAGGACGGCGTGTAGGGAGTGATACAGGTCCGGCCGACCAGGCCACACGGTTTCGGCGGGCTGGTTGTGGGGGTCAAGCTCGTGCTGCCATGACCCATCCACGCTGATCAGCCGACGCGCGGCATAGTCGCACCAGGTCCGATACCAGTGCGCGTAGCGGTCTTCACCGGTTGCCGTATGCAGCGCCGCAGCCGCCGAGATAGCCTCGGCGACCACCCAGTGCATGCGTTGGCGCACCACTGGCGCGCCCGACCAGTCGGTGGTGTAGACGAACCCTTCGGCGCCATCGACATCCCACCCGTCGATGACCGCACGGTCAAAGAGGGCTTGGGCCCCGCTGAGGTAGGCAGACCGGACACCTTCGCCGAGTGCAGCGTGGACGTGCAGAGCCAACCGGGCCCATTCCAACCCGTGACCGACCGTGGCGCCGTAGGGCTCGAACGGGTCGTCGGGCTGATTGCGGTGATACTCCAACATCGGATTCCATTGCGCGTCGAAGTGCTCCGGGATGCGCCAGTCGTTGTCGCTAGCCCAACCGAGCACGGTGCTGGTGATGCGTGCTGCTCGATCTCGCCATCGCGGGTCCCCCGTGGCGTCAGCCGCTGACAGCAGCGCCTCGACGGCGTGCATGTTGGCGTTCACCCCGCGATATGCCGAGCGCTGCGAGAAATCGCGGTTGGACGAATCCGCGTGCATCCCAGGGCCCTCTTCCCAGAACCCGGCGTCTAGTGTGCGCAGGCCTTCATCGAGCAGGTCACTGGCCCCGGGCACGCCTGCCACCATGGCGCTGGAAGCCGCGAAGACCACGAAGGCGTGGGCGTAAGCGACCTTCGACTCATCCCGCGAGTCGCATGGGCCGACCGAGGCAAACCAACCGCCGTGCGCTTCGTCATACAGCGGGCCGCTAAGCCCCTGGATTGCGCAGGTGGCCAAGGGCAGGCAGTGCGGGAAACCCGCCAGATGGCCGAGGCTGTAGACGTGCGCCATCCGAGCGGTGAGCCAGGTGTGGACCGGCTGGTCCAGGTCAGGCTTGCCGTCACTGCTGAGGTATGCCGCGCCGCCCGCTGGGTGCGCAAAGTTCCGGCCGAACTGCAGTTGCAGCCGAGCCTGCTCCTGCAGCCACGCCGTGTGCTCAGGCTCAGCAGCTGACGCGCCGGGCACGGAGGGTCCCGCGATCAGCGGTTGGCGATGGCTTCGCTGAGGACGGCTGCAAGGGCGTCGGTGATGATGGCGAGCTCGTCCTTGGCGATCGTCAATGGCGGCGCGAGGCGAATCGTGGAGTCGTGCGTGTCCTTGGCCAGCACACCCTTGGCCGCGAGGGCCTTGCAGGCGGCCTTGCCCGACATGACGTCGGGGTCGATGTCAACACCAGCCCACAGCCCGCGGACGCGGACGCCCACCAGACCTTTACCCATCAAGGCTTCCAGCTGGTCCCGGAACACGGGCTCCAACTCCGCAGCGTGAGCTTGGTGCTCGCCAGTGGCCAGCATTTTCACTACGGCATGGCCGACAGCGGCCGCCAAGGGGTTGCCCCCGAAGGTAGAGCCGTGGGTGCCTGGGGTAATGACATCCATGACGGCGTTGTCGGCCGCGACCGCTGAGACCGGGATGATCCCGCCACCGAGAGCTTTGCCGAGCGTGTACATGTCAGCCTCAACGCCCTCATACCCGCAGGCAAGCGTCGTGCCGGTACGCCCGAGGCCCGACTGGATCTCATCGGCGATCATCAGCACGTTGCGGTCGGTGCAGAGCTCGCGCAGGCCGGGCAGGAAGCCTTCTTTGGGGATCTGCACACCCTGCTCTCCCTGGATCGGCTCAACCAAGACGGCGACGGTGTCGTCGTCGATGGCGGCCTCGATAGCGGCCAGGTCGCCATACGGCACCGTCTCAAAGCCAGGGGTGTACGGACCGTAGTGGTCGTGCGCCTCGGGGTCATCAGAGAAGCTCACGATGGTGGTGGTACGGCCGTGGAAGTTACCGGCCATGACGATGATCTTGGCCTGGCCCGGGGTCACGCCCTTGACGGTGTAGCCCCACTTGCGGGCGATCTTCAGTGCCGTCTCGACCGCTTCGGCGCCGGTGTTCATCGGCAGGATCGATTCCTTGCCGACCAACGCAGCCAGGTCTCGACAGAACGGCCCAAGCGCGTCGTTGTGGAAGGCGCGACTGGTCAGGGTCAACCGGTCGAGCTGATCCTTGACCGCAGCGACCAGGTCGGGGTGGCGGTGCCCGAAGTTCAGCGCCGAATAGCCGGAGAGCGCGTCGAGGTATGTGTTGCCCTCGACGTCGTGCACCCAGATCCCCTCGGCCTGGTCCACGACGACCGGCAGCGGACTGTAGTTGTGCGCCGCAAACCGACCTTCCAAGTCGATGTATGCCGCATTCGTCTGCTCGAGACCATCGGTGGCGGGCGATGTTGCGGTCAAGGTGTCAGTCATGTACTCCAGCGTACGGGTCACCCCCGGTCGTCGTCACACTCGGCGTCCTTACCTGCCGTTCTTTTCGCGGTGGCTGCATCCTGGCCAACAGCACGGTCGCCGTTTGCCCTCGGCCAACTCGGTGTATGCCCGGTTGATGCGTTTGGTTCTGGTTTCGTTGCGCTTGGCATCCTCGACCCAGCAGATCCATTCGTTGCGAGCCAGAGGCGTGATGTCGTGCCACGCCTGCAGAGCAGGCGGGTCCTTGGTCAATGCTGTCCGCAGATCTGAGGGCAGGTCGTGCACGGTGCCCGAGGGAATTCGCTGTCCAGCCATACCCGATTCTACGACGACCTCCCTCAGCACGGGTTACCTTTGGCTTCATGGCCGGGCAGCAGGAGGCAGGCACGGGGGCTGAGCAGGCACCCCAGGCGCCGTTGCGCGAGATGTGGCCCTACCTGCGAGAACACCGTACTGCGCTGATCTTGGTGGCCATTGCGTCGCTGTTCGCCACGGCGTTTGCTGTCATCCAGCCGCTGATGCTGCAGCGCCTGGTGAACTCGGTTGGGGCCGGCGAGGCGGTCGGAGGGTTCTTGACCCTCCTGATTGTGGTCACGCTGTTGCAGGCGCTCTTCAGCGGGGCGCAGACCTTCCTGCTGCAGAGCACCGCGGAGCGGGTGGTGCTGGGTGTGCGGCGCAGCATTGTCGGGAGTTTGTTGTCGTTGCCGGTCAAAGTCTTCGACGCGCGACGGGTCGGTGACTTGATGTCCCGGGTCGGCGCCGACACCACGCTGCTGCGCACGGTCGTCACCTCCGGCATCTTCGACATCGTCTCCTCCGTCCTGATGTTCGTGGCCGCGGTCGTGCTCATGATCGTGATCGACCCGCTGCTGTTCGCGCTGACCCTAGGCACGGTGTTGATCGGGGTGAGCGCCGCCTTCATCCTTGGCCGTCAAGTGCGCCAAGCCAGCAAGGACGCACAAGAGGCCGTCGGCGCGATGTCCTCCTCGGTCGAGCGAGCCCTGTCTGGGATTCGCACGATCAAGGCCGCCGTCGCCGAAGACCGCGAAGCCGCACTGATCGACCGGGACGCGCAGTCGGCATACCGAGCGGGTGTGCAGTTGGCGAAGTTGTCGGCCATCATCCAGCCGCTGATGGGGATCTGCCTGCAGGCCGCGTTCTTGGTGGTGCTGGCCGTGGGTGGGGTCCGGGTCGCGAATGGCTCGATGCAACTCGGCGACCTGATGGCGTTCATCCTCTATCTCTTCTTGCTCATCATGCCGATCGGCTCGGCGGTGGGAGCCTTCGTGCAAATCCAGTCCGGGTTGGCGGCGCTGGATCGCATTCAAGAGGTTGTCCGCCTCGATCCCGAGGGCGCCGATGAAGCCAACGTCACGCACTCCAGCCTGGAAACAGCCGAGGGTATGCCGACAGTCGAGTTCGCCGATGTCTCGTTCAGCTATCCAGTCGCAGTCGAACGTGAGGCTCCCGAGGCGGCCGAGGTGGCGAAAGGCCCCGAGATCGTGCTCGACTCGGTCAGTTTCTCGGTGCCACAGGGCTCCCGCACCGCCCTCGTCGGCCCTTCTGGTTCGGGGAAGTCGACGACCCTGGCTCTGGTCGAGCGCTTCTACGAACCGACGTCCGGCACGATCGCCGTGCGCGGTATGCCGCTTGCGCAGGTGCCTCGCGGCGTGTTGCGTCGGCAATTGGGCCTGATCGAGCAGGACGCGCCCGTGCTCAGCGGCACGCTCGCAGACAACCTGCGCCTCGCAGCACCCGAAGCCAGCGACGCCGCGCTCATCGATGCCCTCCAAGCAGTCGGCCTACAGAGCCTGGTCGAGCGCGACCGTGACGGGCTCAACCTCGATCTCGGCGAACGGGGCACCAAACTGTCCGGCGGGCAACGGCAGCGAATGGCGTGGGCTCGCACGATGCTTGCCGAGCGCAACATCTTGCTGATGGATGAGCCCACCTCGTCGGTTGACTCCCGCACCGAGCATCTCCTCCAGGAAACACTGGAGAGCCTGGCCCACCAGCGCACGCTCCTCGTGGTGGCTCACCGGCTCTCTACGGTGCGCGACTTCGACCAGATCGTGGTGCTCGAGCACGGCCGCGTCGTGGCCATCGGCACACATGAGGAGTTGGTGGCGCAGGAGGGTGTGTATCGGGAAATGGCTCAGCGACAGGGCCTCGCGGGAGCAGAACTTAGGTCATGAGCGGCGCGGTCAGGGCCTGTGCAAGTGAGGCCGCGGAAACCCTCGACACAACTCAGGCCCTGACGACGTGGCCAGGGCTTGAGTTGTGTCGCGGTGGCAGGTGCAGGATTCGAACCTGCGTAGGCGTACGCCGGCGGATTTACAGTCCGCTTCCATTGGCCGCTCGGACAACCTGCCGCGCTGAACGGGTGAAAGAATAACAGCCACCATGGGGCTGCAAGCCAATCCAGGGCCCGGGTATCGACAACCGAAAGGAACCATCATGGCCGACTCCTCCTTTGACGTCGTCAGCAAGGTCGACAGACAAGAGTTGATGAACGCGGTGAACCAGGCTGCCAAAGAGATCGGCCAGCGCTACGACTTCCGCGGAGTGGGGGCGGAGGTGGAGCTCGCTGGTGAGACGATCCACATGAAGGCATCAACGGGTGAGCGCTGTTTGGCGGTGCTCGACGTCCTGCAGACCAAGATGGTCAAGCGCGGTGTGTCCCTGAAGGCTTTGGAGCTCTCCGATGACGGCGAACCTCGCGTGTCCGGCAAGGAGTACCGCCTCGACGCCGGCCTGAAGGACGGAATCACCTCCGAGCAGGCCAAGAAGGTCACCAAGATGCTCCGCGATGATGGCCCCAAGTCGGTGAAGACGCAGATTCAGGGCGACGAGGTGCGAGTGACCTCGAAGTCACGCGATGACCTGCAAGCCGTTCAGCAGATGCTCCGCGAGGCCGACCTTGACTTTGCCGTGCAGTTCACCAACCGCCGATAGCACCGACACCACCACCATGGCCGCCACGTCGGCCAAGGAGCCACCATGCCCTCTGACCTGTTGCTCGCCGTCATCATCGCCTCTAGCCGTCCACAACGGGTCGGCCCGACCGTGGCCCAGTGGATTCACGACGCCACCGAGCAGCGCGAGCACGCGACATACGACCTGATTGACCTGGCCGACCAGGATCTGCCGAACCTGGACGACGGGCGAGCCTGCGGCCTCGCAGACCTACACCCAAGACCACACCAAAGCCTGGGCGGCCAAAGTTGCCGGCTACGACGGGTTCGTCTTCGTCACACCGGAATACAACCGCGGAATCCCGGGCCAACTGAAGAACGCGCTGGACTTCCTGTATGCCGAATGGAACGACAAGGCGGCAGGGATTGTCTGCTACGGCAGCTCTGGTGGGTTGCGGGCGGCCGAGCAGTTGAAGCAGATCCTCGGTGAATTGCAAGTCGCCACCGTGCGCGCGCAGGTCTCGGTGTCAATCTTTGACGACATGCAGAACTTCACCGAGATGACGCCCCGCGACTTCCAGGCCCGCAACATCCAGACAATGCTCGACCAAACTGAACGCTGGGCGGGGGCACTGAAGCCGCTGCGCGACTGAGGCGACTCTAGGCCTTTAGCCGCGGCGAGCCAGGTTGGCCGAATACTGCAACATCGTCTCGTCGTATGCCGAGATCAGTACCTCAGCGCGATGCAGGTACCGGTCGAAGGCGTCCGGGTTGGCGTAGCCGTCGATTCGCGCTCTGAACATGCGCTCTTCCCTTACCAGTCCGCGGCGCCCCGCCTACACGGATGACGGTGATCCACAGCGCCTGGATCCCCCCGGTGCGCAGCATCACCCCGGCATTGCCGAGCTGGATCCTTGATCGAAGGTCGCTCGCATACCTTCACTGAGCGACGGTGCCATCCGTGATCGCTGCTTCGGCGTCCATGACGACACGTTAGTGGTTTCGAAGCCAGGGGGAGCGGAGCTCAGTAGCGCTGCTGTCCCCCGGCCATGGCCTCAAGACGGGCAATGCGGTCGGCCATCGGCGGGTGAGTGGCGAAGAGCTTTTTGGCGTCGCCGGCCCGAAACGGATTGGCGATCATCATGTGCGCGGCATTCTGCAACTTCGGCTCTGGCGCCAGCGGTGCCGCAGCCGTTCCGCGCTCCAACTTGGCCAGCGCCGACGCCAACGCTAACGGGTCACCGGTCAGCGCAGCACCGTCTTCATCGGCGTCGTATTCACGGGTCCGACTGATCGCCAGCTGGATCACGGTCGCCGCAAACGGAGCGAGCAGGGCCATCGCGAGGAGCGCGATGGGGTTGCCGCCGTTCTCGCGGTTGCCGCCGAACATCGACATATACATCGTCATTTGTGCCACCGAGGTAATCACGCCCGCAATCGCCGCAGCCACCGAGGAGGTCAGGATGTCGCGGTTGTAAACGTGCATCAACTCATGCCCCAGCACGCCCCGCAGCTCGCGCTCATTGAGCAAGTGCAAGATGCCTTCGGTGCAGCAAACGGCTGAGTTGGCCGGGTTACGACCGGTCGCAAAGGCGTTGGGGGCAGCGGTCGGGCTCACGTACAACCGCGGCATCGGCTGGTTCGCGCGGTGCGAGAGATCCTGGACGATCCGATACATCTCGGGTTGCTGCTCTGGGGTCACTGGATAGGCGCGCATCGCCTTGATCGCCAGTTTGTCCGAGTTCCAATATCCGTATGCCGTCATGGCCACCCCGATGAGGGCGAACACCCAGATGAAGCGGCCATTGCCGATGACGGCGCCCATGCCAAGCAGCACCGCAAAAATGCCTCCGAAAAGGAAGGCTGTCTTCAGACCGTTGAAATGCCTATGCATGCTGGTGAAACGCACCATCGCACTCCGGTGTTCCGCGGTGTCGCAGTGAGGACTCGGTGGGTCCCCAGCAGGCTCTGAAGGCGAGGCCCTCGAGTCGACCGCTCACGAGTCGCATGCGAGGGTTGAGCGATGACATCGAGCAACTCCAATGAACCTGCCGAGTCTGACGTGGTGGTGACCGGGGCAAATGGACTGGTCGGCTCCGCAGTATGTCGGGCGCTCGTTGCCCGTGGTGCAGCAGTGCGAGCGATCGTGCGCCGTTCCGGCACGGCACCCAGTATCGAGGGAGTGGAAGAGCACATCGGCTCCTTCCTCGACCCCGCCTTCGCGGCTTCTGTGGTCGAAGGGGCGAGCGCCGTCGTGACGACAGTGCACCCGATGGGGTCACCTCGTGACGTGCAAGAGCAGATTGCGGTCGAAGGCACGCCGGTCATCGCCCGGGCCTGCCGAGACGTGGGGGTTGAGCGCCTCGTGCATATCTCCACAGCCGCGGTGTATGACCGCTCGCCCTCGGCCGGTGACGTTGATGAATCATCGGCTCTGGTGTCAGACGATGCGGGTGACTACCCGGTGACCAAACGTGACACCGACGAGGCCTTGGCGCAGGTCGCCGGACTGACCTGTGTACTGCTACGCCCACCGGCCATCCTGGGAGCGGGTGAGACTTCGATCTGGAACTCAATCCAACCGGCGACGATGCGCGCGGACGAGGCTGCTCGCCACACCGTGCCCGAACGCAGCTTCGCCTGGGTCCATGTGGACGATCTGGCGGACATAGCCGCCGACATAGCCTGCGGACGCATCGCCACCTCGCCAGACCCAGAGCGCGGACCCGTCCCGCAGCGATGCACGCCGGTCAATGTTGCCGCTGGCCCAGCGACCGCTCGCGATTACTTCCAAGCAGTCGGCAACGCCATCGGCGTCGACCCGATCTGGGACGAAGACTCCGCATGGATCGGCCGGATTGTGGCTGATCGTGCTCGCCGTTGGGGGTGGGCGCCGAAGGTCGATCTCGATCACGCATTGGCCGAGATCGACCAAGGCTTGCGCAGCTAGAAAAGGCC
>JBBSNC010000026.1:0-16568 GCA_038232855.1 Actinomycetales bacterium | reverse complement strand
TGGTGACCTTGCACCCGCTGCCGACCGAGGGCGGCTTCATGGACAGCCATGTGCTCAAGAAAGCCTCTTATCGGTTGCCCGCGCTCGCTGATGTGGCCGTGCTGCGCTTCAACACCCGTGGCACGTCCTCGCCGCGAGGGACCAGCGAGGGCGACTTCGATGAAGGTCGGGACGAGCGGTACGATGTTGCTTCGGCCATCGAATTCGCCGAGTTCCATGATGAGCCATCACTGCCGAATCGCTGGCTGCTTGGATGGTCTTTCGGCACAGATCTGGCACTGATGCACGGTGCCGATCCCTCGATTGAGGGTGCCATCCTGCTCAGTCCGCCCCTTCGCAATGTCACCGATGAGCACTTGGAGCATTGGGCCGAGTTCGACAAGCCGGTGATCGCCCTCGTGCCAGAGTTCGATGATTTCCTGCGCCCGGACGAAGCCCGCAAGCGATTCGTCCCCCTGTCCCAAGTACAGATCAAGGCCATCAAGGACTGCAAGCATCTCTGGGTGGGAGAAACGATGGTGCGCCGGGCCTTGAACGAGATCGTCGCCATCGTGGCCCCCGATGTGGGCGAACTGCCTACGCAGGTCAATGACAACCTCGTGACCCACTAAGCCAGAGGCGATGTGGGCAGAAACCCGTCCGCGGTTCATGATGTAAGCGACGAGATCGACCGCCTGGCGTGACCTTTGTCGCACGTTTGGGGGCGGTGATCCCGGAGAGCAGAGATGCCTGTCCGCGCGTGATGGCGGCACCGAGGTGTTTGAGGAACGCGATGGGCTGGCGAGCCAAGCTATCCGGCGTCACTGCTACCAGCGCTACGCCCTGTGGATGACGTCACAGGAGGGCGGGTCGCATCGGGCGTTCGACGAAACTGACACGCTAGCGTGAGTCTTGGTGCACGCTTGATTCAGCGAGTTGTACTAGTTCGACGAGCACGCCGCCGGTGTCTTTGGGGTGGGCAAAGTTGATGAGGCTGCCACCGGTGCCGACCTTGGCCGTTTCATAGAGCACGCGCACGCCTCGAGCGCGCAGCGCTTCGGCAGCCGCTTCGACATCGGCCACTCGATACGCCAGTTGTTGCAGTCCGGGGCCACTGCGGTCGATAAAAGCGCCGATGGCCGAGTCGACCCGCAGCGGTGCCAACAGTTGCAGGGCCGCGGCACCTGCCGGGGCATCGGGGGCGGACAGCATGGCCTCGGCGACGCCTTGCTCCTCGTTGACTTCGCGGTGGGTCACCTCCAACCCAAAGGTCTGCCTCTGAAAGGCGATGGCAGCCTCCAGATCCGGCACGGCAATGCCGACGTGGTCGATGGTGAGCACGACGAGCCCCAGGTCATCAGTCATGCGGGTGAGAGTACTCGCGTCCAAGGACGTACGGTTTCGCCATGGCCGACCTCTTCATCGCCGGTGCTCGTCTGGTCCCATTGTCCGAACCGTCTGCTGGCTCCGTTCCAGACGCGGATCAACTGATCGACATCGTCATCCGAAACGATCGGATCGAGACCGTCAGTGCGACCGGACTGGCAACCCCCACTACCCCCATGCCGGTCTTGGAGGCTCAAGGTCGATGGGCTATCCCGGGCTTGTGGGACCAGCACGTCCATATGACCCAGTGGGCGATGTCCTACAACAGACTCGACACCAGCGAAGCGAACAATCCCGGCCAGGCATGCGACATGGTCGCTCAGGCGCTGGTTCATGGTGCTGACCGCACCCCGACAGGTGTCCTGACCGGATGGGGGCATCGCAGCGCCGGCTGGGATCGGCAGCCTACGGTGGCCGAGTTGGACGAGGTTTCGCATGAGACCCCCGTCATCCTGATCAGCGCGGACTGCCACCATGGCTGGCTCAACACGGCGGCCCAAACCATGCTGGGGCTGCAGCGGCGCGAAGCCCTGATTGCCGAGGACGAGTGGTTTGACCTCTATGGGCGCCTGGATAGTCTGCCCGGCGCGGAGCAGGAAGCCGAAGCCTCGATCGAGGTGGCCGTGCGCCATGCCCGGGCCAAGGGCGTCGTGGGCGTCGTGGACTTCGAGTTCGCCCGCCCGTGGGATCAATGGCCACGTCGGTATGCCGCAGGCGTGGGTCCGCTGCGAGTGCGTACCGGGGCATATCCGGGCAGGCTGGAAGAGATCATCGCCGCAGGGTGGTCAACGGGCACGGTGATCCCGGGCACCGGCGGCTGGGTGAGCCAAGGACCGCTGAAGATCATCTCGGACGGATCCCTGAACACCCGCACGGCATGGTGCTGCGAGCCGTATGCCGACGAGGGCCAACTCGCCGATCCGGCCGGCAAAGCCAACCTCAGTGTGGCCGAAATGACTGACTTGGTCGCTCGTGGGCACGCGCACGGGCTCAGCGCCGCGCTGCACGCGATCGGGGATGCCGCGGTGAGTGCTGCCCTCGACGTCTTTGCGGCGACGGGCGCTCGCGGCACGATCGAACATGCCCAACTTGTGCGGCCACAGGACCTGGCGCGCTGGGCCAGGCTCCCGGTGACTGCCAGCGTGCAACCGGCTCATCTGCTCGATGACCGCAGCGTGACCGAGCAGTGCTGGCCGGATCGGGCAGGGCGTTCGTTCATGATTGCTGAGATGTCCCGGCACGGCATACCTCTGGCCCTGGGCTCAGACGCACCCGTCGCACCGTTGGACCCATGGTTGGCGATGGCCGCAGCCGTGCATCGTGGGCCTGCAGAGGCGGCCGCGTGGCATCCAGAACAAGCGCTGACCGCGCAGTCGGCCTTGGCGGCCAGCGTGGACGGGCAGCATCTAACGCCTGGCGCGCGTGGGGACGTCGTGCTTCTGGATGCCGACCCGCTGGCCGGTGAGCACTCGGCGGAATCCGCCCGCATGCTGCGCGAGATGTCGGTGGCAGCAACGGTGGTCGCTGGGAAGATCGTGGCGCGGGGCTCGTAGCGCGTACGGCCGAGCGGGCGCGGTTAGAGTAAGCAATATGTCCGTCATCGTCGCCGGGGCGCGCACCCCGATTGGTCGTCTGCTCGGCTCGCTGAAGGGCTTTTCAGCCTCAGACCTGGGAGGCATCGCTATCGCGGCGGCGCTGGAGCGCTCGGGGGTGCGCGGCGACCAGGTCGACTACGTGATCATGGGCCAGGTCTTGACCGCTGGCGCTGGGCAGATCCCAGCACGTCAAGCGGCCGTCGCTGGCGGCATACCGATGTCGGTGCCAGCACTGACGATCAACAAGGTGTGCCTGTCTGGGATCGATGCCATCGCGCTCGCCGACCAACTGATCCGAGCCGGGGAGTTCGAGATCGTGGTGGCCGGTGGTCAGGAGTCGATGACGAACGCTCCGCATCTGCTGCCGAAAAGCCGCTCCGGATTCAAGTTCGGCGACGTCACCCTGCGGGATCACATGGCCTACGACGGTCTCTGGGACGCCTTCACCGATCAGGCCATGGGCGGGCTGACTGAAGACATCAATGCTAGCGACGCAGCCGCGACGTTCACCCGTGAAGAGCAAGACACCTTCGCTGCGCGGAGCCATCAGCGCGCCGCTGCTGCACGCGATGGTGGAATCTTCGCGGAGGAGATCGTGCCCGTGCCGGTGCCTCAGCGCCGCGGCGATCCAGTGTTGTTTGAGCACGACGAGGGCATCCGAGCCGAGAGCACCGCTGAGGTGTTGGCCAAGCTGCCGCCGGCCTTTAGCCGCGATGGCACGATCACGGCTGGCTCTGCGTCGCCGATCAGTGATGGCGCCTGCGCGGTCGTGGTGATGAGTGAGGCCAAGGCCGAGGAGCTCGGCCTGACGCCGCTGGCTCACATCGGTGCGCATGGCGTCGTGGCCGGGCCAGACTCCAGCCTGCAAAGCCAACCGTCGCGGGCGATCGCAGCGGCATGCGCCAAAGAGGGCATCGACCCCACTGACCTCGACCTAATCGAAATCAACGAGGCCTTTGCTGCGGTGGGGCTGGCCTCGACCGCCGAGTTGGGAGTCGATCCTGACCGGGTCAATGTCAACGGCGGTGCGATCGCACTGGGCCACCCCATCGGGGTCTCCGGTGCCCGAATCACCCTGCACCTGGTCTTGGAGTTGGCCCGACGTGGTGGCGGCGTCGGCGCGGCAGCCCTGTGCGGTGGTGGCGGTCAGGGTGATGCGCTGATCGTTCGCGTGCCCTCGGCGCCCGCTACCCGCTGACGACGCTGACGCACTTAGATGCGAAGAGCGCGCGAAGTCGATGTCCCCACGCTGGTTGGCCAGGCCCGTTCGGGCTCGCCGCGGGCGGTTGCTCGGCTGATCACGCTGGTCGAGAATGTCGACCCGGCGCTGCCCGAGGTGATGGCCGCGCTGGCGCCGCATACCGGCCGCGCGTGGATCATCGGCTTGACTGGCAGCCCTGGAGTCGGCAAGTCCACCACGACCACGATGTTGGTTCATGCCTTTCGCGCCGAGGGTAAGCGCGTCGGCGTGCTGGCTGTCGATCCGTCGTCGCCGTTCTCCGGGGGAGCGCTGCTGGGTGACCGAATCAGGATGATCGATCACGCACTGGATGCGGGGGTTTATGTGCGCTCGATGGCGAGCCGAGGGCATCTGGGCGGTTTGAGTTGGGCCACGCCGCAGGCGCTGCGCGTGCTCGATGGTGCTGGCTGCGACGTGATCTTGGTGGAGACGGTCGGCGTGGGGCAGAGCGAGGTCGAGGTCGCCGGATTGGCCGACACGACCGTGGTGCTGCTCGCGCCCGGGATGGGCGATGGGGTGCAGGCGGCCAAGGCCGGAATCCTCGAGGTCGGGGACGTCTTCGTCGTCAACAAGTCCGACCGAGATGGTGCCGATGCGACCGTGCGCGAGCTGAGGCACATGATTTCGCTCGGCGACCGCAGCGAGCCTGGGCTATGGCGGCCTCCGGTGCTGAAGACCGTCGCTGATCGGGGGGAGGGTTGTGCCGAGGTCATGGAGGCGCTGCACAAGCATCGAGACACCAGCCGGGACAGCGGTGAACTGCAGGCTCGCCGAGTGCGGCGGGCCGAGCGAGAGGTCGAAGCCATCGTGCTAGCCCGCGTGCGTGCACAGATCGGTGACCTCAACACGGGAGCCTCGCTGCCGCAGGTCGGAGCGCAGGTGGCTGCCGGTGACCTCGACCCCTATGCCGCCGCCGAGCGTGTGCTCTCCGAACTCGGCTGAGTCGGCGACCGCGTCGCCAGCCTGGAAATCCAGTGGGAGCAAGATCACGCCCGACTGGCCAACCGCGGTGCCTTTCCCAACACTCGATCGTGGCGCCCCGAACCCCTAGGCTCCCTCGCGTGGGTGGTGAGGATGTCTGACGCGGGGTGGAGTCGCAGCCTCGAGGGGATCACTGCCGACGGCACGTTGGCCAGCGGGGAGACGATCCGGGTCGCCGACAGCGAAGAGGGCAGGATCGTGGGATTCATCAGCGTAGGTCCCGCGACAGATGACGACGCGCCTACGCACCGGCAGCTCCAGGCCCTCAACGTCGTCGCTGAGCACCACGGCACCGGCTTGGCTCAGCGGCTGATAACGGACGTCCTCGGCGACGGGCCGGCATACCTCTTGGGTGGCCGCGGGGAACGAGCGAGCGATTTGCTTCTATCGAGGGCACGGCTTTGCCGAGGATGGAGTCGAGGCCACCGACGGGCATGATGGGATCACCGAGGTCAGGATGGTGCGTCATGGGTAAGTTCTTCGATGTCGAGGACGGCGGCCCGCTCAGACTGGAGTTACGCAGTGTCGATGGCCGCGACTTCACGCTGCTGCGCCAGCTCGGCTACGACAGCGATCGACACGACGAGTCCTTCACCGTCCCAGCCGACCTGCGCACGTTCGAAACCGACTTGGCCTCAGTGCCGAGTGTCTTCACCTGGTTGGTGCCGCGCATCGGTCTGTTCCTCCCAGCGGCGGTGCTGCACGACGCGCTGATCGAGCCTGAGCAGTACATCGGGCCTGAGATCGACCGCAGCGAGGCCGATCGGATCTTCCGCTCAGCCATGATCGGGCTGGGCACTGGAGGTGTCCGCGCTGGGTTGATGTGGTCGGCGGTGACCGTGGCCACGATGTGGAAGGGACCGCAGATCGCGCAGCGGATCGCCCTGGTTGCCACCATCGGCGTCGTCACGGTGCTCGGGATCACGGCCACGTTGGACCTCTTCGACGTCTGGAATGTGCTCCCGTGGATGGGTGAACGATCGACGCTCACCGAGTTGGGCTGGGGGGCGTTGTTCGCGGTCCTGGTGCCGTCGGTGCTGTCCATCGGCTGGGGCAAAGCGTGGGCCGCCGGGATGATCATCGGGATCGCGCTGGCCCTCTTGCTGTACGTCACCATCTTGTTGGCCTTGCTGTACGTGGCTTATCTGGGGCTGGAGCGGGTCGTCAGCGGCCGGCTACCCCCGCGCCAAAGTTGAGCAGGAAATGCCGGGCGAAACCGGCAAGGTAGACAAGGTCGGACCGCGTTAGGCTGGGCCAATGTCTCACAGCGTTGTTGACTCTCAGACCGCTATGCCCTCGACGTCCGTGCCCTCATCCGGGCGCGTGGCATGGGAGGCCAAGTATGCCGAGGCGCTCGCCGCGGGACGGGTCCGCGACGCGGACTTCACCACGCTGTCGGGCAGCACAGTGGAGCCGGTCTACGGGCCCACTGCCGAGGTGGAAGCGGTCGATGAGCGGATGGGGCGAATCGGTTGGCCGGGCCAATTCCCCTACACCAGAGGCTTGCACGCCACCGGGTACCGCGGGCGGGCCTGGACCATCCGGCAATTCGCAGGCTTTGGCAACGCCCAGCAGACCAACGAACGCTACAAGATGATCCTTGCCCACGGCGGAGGGGGACTATCCGTCGCCTTTGATATGCCGACGCTGATGGGCCGTGATTCAGACGACCCGCAGTCATTAGGCGAAGTCGGACACTGCGGCGTGGCTATCGACTCCGCTAGCGACATGGATGTGCTGTTCTCCGACATCCGGCTCAGCGACGTCACGACATCTATGACGATCAGCGGCCCTGCGGTGCCGGTCTTCTGCATGTATCTGGCTGCGGCCGAGCGGCAGGGGGTTGATGTCGCCACCCTGAACGGCACCCTGCAGACGGACATCTTCAAGGAATACATCGCCCAGAAAGAGTGGCTATTCCCGCCCGAGCCGCATCTGCGCTTGATCGGCGACCTGATGGAATACACCTCGACCACGATCCCGGCCTACAAGCCGGTTTCCGTGTCGGGATATCACATTCGCGAGGCCGGCTCCACAGCTGCCCAGGAGTTGGCCTTCACCTTGGCGGACGGCTTCGGGTACATCGAACTCGGGCAATCGCGAGGGCTGGATATCAATGTGTTTGCGCCAGGGCTGTCCTTCTTCTTCGACTCTCATCTGGATTTCTTCGAGGAGATCGCAAAGTTCCGTGCGGCTCGACGGATTTGGGCGCGATGGACGCGCGATGTGTATGGCGCCAGCGACGAAAGGGCGATGTGGCTGCGGTTCCACACCCAAACTGCGGGGGTCTCGCTGACCGCCCAGCAGCCGCTGAACAACGTCGTCCGTACCTCGGTCCAAGCGCTCGCTGCCGTGTTGGGCGGGACCAACTCACTGCATACCAATGCCTTGGACGAAACGTTGGCGCTGCCGAGCGAGCAGTCGGCGGAGGTCGCCCTGCGGACTCAACAGGTGCTGATGGAGGAGACCGGGGTCGTCAATGTTGCGGATCCGCTCGGAGGCTCTTGGTATGTCGAAGCTCTGACCGACCAGATCGAAGCCGAGGCTGAAGCGATCTTTGCCACGATTCGCGACATGGGGGAGAAGGGACGAGAGCCTGGGCCTGATGGCGCCATTGAGCACCCCATCGGCCCGATGACCTCCGGCATCCTGCGCGGCATCGAGGATGGGTGGTTCTCCGGTGAGATCGCCGAAGCCGCCTATGACTACCAGCGCAAACTCGAGCGGGGCGAGAAGAAGATCGTTGGCGTCAATTGCCACACCGCCTCGGTCAGCCACGAACTGGAAATCATGCGGGTCAGCCACGAGGTGGAGCGCGAGCAGAACTCAAACCTGGCTGAGCGCCGCCAAGACCGCGATGCGCAGCAGGTCGAAGTAGCCCTCAGCGACCTCGCGGCGGCGGCCGACGGCACAGACAACATCATCCCCGTGATGATGCGAGCGGTCCGCGCTGAGGCGACATTAGGTGAGATATGCAACATTTTGCGCCAGAAATGGGGTATTTATCGCGAACCGGCTCGTTTCTAGGGTTCGCAATTTTACGGGCACGTATGCCGATGTTTACCATTTCGTTATGAAGTCCTCGCGTGTGGCCATTGCAGCCGCTCTTTCATCCGTGCTGATGCTCTCGGCGTGGTTCTCAGCGCGCCGGGGAAGCCACCTCCGATGGCGCCTCGGCAAGCAGCGACGCAGGCGCCGCATCTACTCAGAGTCCCGAGCAGGGTGAGGCGACTGCTGATGCCGAGGATTCAGCAACGATCACGGCCACCCCTGCAGGTGAGGGCGTAGTGAGCATCGAGGAGGCCGAGCAGATCGCGACCGATCTGCTGACCAAAGCGGCCCTGACGCAAAACGGTGACGGCAGCGACATCGAGGATGATGGCAAGGGGGCGTTTCGCGGCAATACCGCTATTGCAGCCACCGCCGCAGACCAGTTAGAGAAGGTCAACGGCGAGCCGGAGACTCGCGATGTGATCTCCGATCCAGTGGAACCGAACGTGTTGGCAATCAGCCGTGACGATGGAGAATCCCCGTTGTTGATGCTGGTCCAAACCGTTCCCGCGTCCGGCCCGCCGGAACTGTACGTGATGTCTAGTCCGAGCACACCGGACAACTTCCGCATCGTGTGGTGGGCCCCGATGCTGCCAGGCACGGATATCGGCGCCTTCGACCGTCGCAGCGCGGGCAGCCCCATTGTGCGCAAGGGCAAGGGCGATTTGCCGCAGTCGCCAAAGCAATTGTTCAGCGCCTTGGCTGACTACATCGACTACCCGGAGCGCGAAGTCTTGCGGGTCAAGACCAATGGCTACGCGCCTCAGGTCCGCAAAGCAGCCAAAGGCCAAGCCTCCGCGGTGTCCCAGCAGGCCGAGTTCAGCGAGTCGAACACCCTGAAGACCAAGACCTACACGTTCCTCCGGGAGGACGGCTCCGCGGTGACCTTCGCGGCGTTGAAGCGCGAGTCCGACTTCGACGTCCGCTCGGGCATGGAACTCACGCCGCCAGATGAGTTCCTCGTCTTCGACGACGACGATTCGATCACCCGACGGGCCCGATTGAACAGTTACATCTATGTGGCGATGACGATCCCGCTGGACGATCAGCGATCGGAGATGATCGCCGCCGGCGAGCAGTTGGTCAGCGCCGTCGGCTCCTGACGTCGAAAATTTCCCTCGGGGTCGAAAACTATGGCCGGAGTCGGCGACAATGGAGCTATGACACAGCAACCCATCAATGCGGCCGCCATGCGTGGCGCGGTTGATCTTTCGTCGTTGATCAAGCCGAGTGCTGCTTCGGCGACCGGTGGCTCCTCGACCAGCGGCATGGTCACGGCAACCGACCAGTCTTTCGAAACGATCGTAGGTAGCACGACCACCGTGCCTGCGGTCATGGTGGTCTGGAGCCCCCAGGTCCCGGAGTCGTTGCAGCACGCCCAGGCTCTGGCAGGTTTGTCTCGCGAGTACGAAGGCAAGTTCGCGGTCATCGGGGGTGAGTTGGACAGCAATCCAGGCATCGTTCAGGCATTGACGCCGATCCTGCAGCAGACGTTCGGCCAGGTGGATGCGCTGCCGATCGTCATGGGTTTGCTCAGTGGTCAGCCGATGCCGTTCTACCTCGGGGTGCAAGACCTCGCCGCGTTGCGACCGCTGATCGACAAGTTTCTCGAAGCGGCGTTAGCCCAAGGGGTGACCGGTCGGTCAGATGTCGCCGCCGGTACGGCTGCGGACCAGGGGGAGGGTGAGGGTGACGAAGAGCCCATCTCGCCACTGCATCAAGAGGCGTTTGACGCCATCGACCGCGGTGATTTCACGGCCGCGAGCGCTGCATATGACCGAGCGTTGGCAGCGGACCCCCAAGATGAGGAGGCTCGGCTCGGACTCGCCCAAGTCGCCTTGTTGGAGCGCACCTCGACGATGGACCCCGCGCAGGTCCGTCAGGCCGCGGCCGACGCTCCCACCGATGTCGATGCCCAAATCGCGGCGGCAGATCTTGAACTCGCCGGGGGTCACGTTGAGGACGCCTTCGTCCGCCTCATTGACCTCGTGCGGGCCACCACTGCCGACGAGCGAGGGGTCGCCCGGGATCACCTGGTGAAACTGTTTGAGGTGATCGGGGCCGGCGACCCACGGGTCAACGTCGCTCGTCGCGCCTTGACCAATGCGCTGTTCTAGGCTCCGTCAACCGCTCAGGGCGGCGTCGACGACCTGTTGAGCGTCTTGCTGCACTCTGGCGAGGTGCTCGGCGCCCTGGAAAGATTCCGCGTAGATCTTGTAGACGTCTTCAGTGCCAGAGGGTCGAGCCGCAAACCAAGCGCTGTCGGTCAGCACCTTGAGGCCGCCGATCGAGGCACCGTTGCCCGGTGCTTCGGTCAGCACCGAGGTGATCTTTTCCCCAGCGACCTCGGTGGCCGTGATGGACTCGGCCGACAACTGCTTAAGGCGGGCCTTGGCCTCCCGATCGGCTGGCGCATCAATGCGAGCGTATGCCGGGTCGCCGTACTTCAAGGTCAACTCGGCATAGCGCTGGGATGGGCTGGACCCGGTGGTCGCAAGGATCTCTGAGGCCAACAGGGCCAGGATCAGCCCGTCCTTGTCGGTCGTCCAAACTGAGCCGTCGTGGCAAAGGAACGAGGCACCAGCTGATTCCTCACCACCGAAGCCGATGCTGCCGTCCAGTAATCCGGGCACGAAATACTTGAATCCGACGGGAACCTCCAACAGCGAGCGGCCCAGGCCGTCGGCGACTCGGTCGATCATGCTGGACGAGACCAGGGTCTTGCCGATCGCGACCCCTTTGCCCCACTGGTGGCGAGCCCCGCCATACAAGTAGTCGATGGCGACTGCCAGGTAGTGGTTGGGGTTCATCAGGCCAGCGTCGGGAGTGACGATGCCGTGTCGGTCGGAGTCAGCGTCGTTGCCGGTGCTGATCGCGTAGTCGTCCTTTGCGCGGATCAGCGAAGCCATGGCGTGCGGGGATGAGCAGTCCATCCGAATCTTGCCATCCCCATCCAGCGTCATGAATCGCCACGTAGGGTCGACCAGCGGATTGACCACGGTGAGATCGAGGGAGTGGGTCTCGGCGATGCGCTGCCAGTAGTCCACGCTGGCGCCGCCGAGGGGGTCAGCTCCAATGCGGATACCGGCCTCACGCACCGCATCCAGGTTGAGGACGCGAGGCAAGGCGTCGACATAGTCGCCCATGAAGTCATAGTCCTGTGCCGCCGCTCGGGCGCGGGCGAACGGCACGCGCTGCACACCCTCCAGGCCAGCTCGAAGCAGGTCATTGGCCCGGTCGGCGATCCATCCGGTGGCATCGGAGTCGGCCGGACCACCATGCGGTGGGTTGTATTTAAAGCCTCCGTCGCGGGGCGGGTTGTGGGAGGGCGTGACCACGATGCCATCGGCAACCGAGGAGCCGCTGCGGGTCTCGTTTGCGACCAAGATGGCTCGCGATACCGCTGGGGTGGGGGTATAGCCATCTTGGTTGTCGACCAGCACGGTGACGTCATTGGCGACCAACACCTCCAAGGCGCTCGCCCAAGCCGGCTCGGACAGCGCGTGGGTGTCGCGACCAATAAAGAGCGGCCCGGCTATGCCTTCTTGCTTGCGGTAGTCGCAGATGGCTTGCGTGGTGGCCACGATGTGGCCCTCGTTGAAAGCCCCGTCGAGTGCGCTGCCGCGGTGCCCGGAAGTGCCAAAGGTCACCTGCTGGCTGACGTCTTCGACATCCGGGACGGTCGTGTAGTACGCGGTCACAAGGTGCGCGACGTCGATCAGGTCCTCGGTGCGCGCGGTCTGCCCAGCATGGTTGTGAAGTGCCATCAGTGCTCCTCAGGGGTCTCCGGTTTGGTGTCCTGAATGTCTTCGGAGGGGGTCAGCCACAGCACCCCTAGGTGGGGAACCGTCAGTCGGGCGCTGTGACTCTGGCCCTGATGCGGTTGCTCGAGGGCTTCGACCTGGCCCATGTTTCCGACGCCCGAGCCGCCGTACTCACTGGCATCGGTGTTGAGGGCTTCGCGCCAGGTGCCGCCCTTCGGCAGGCCAAGTCGAACCTCGCGCGGCTCGGCTCCGAAGTTCGCCACCGCCACCAGCAGTGAGCGGTCATCGCTGGCTTCGCCCGCGCTGCCGCGGCGCAGGAACGCGTAGGTGTTGCCGGAGGCATCGTCGGCGTCCAGCCACTGGAATCCCTCCTGCACGTGGTCCATCTGCCACAACGCCGGGGTCGCGGTGTAGATGGCGTTCAAATCGCGGACCAGGTGCGCGACGCCAAGGTGCGAAGGCTGGTTGAGGAGCCACCAATCCAGGCTCCGCCCATCGGCCCACTCCGATTCCTGCGCAAACTCCGATCCCATGAAGAGCAATTGCTTGCCCGGATGGCACCACATGAACGCCAAGAAGGCGCGCAGGTTGGCCAATTGCTTCCACCGATCACCGGGCATCTTGCGCAGTAGTGATCCTTTGCCGTGCACGACTTCATCGTGGCTGATCGGCAGCACGTAGTTCTCGGAAAATGCGTAGACCAGCGAGAACGTCAACTGGTGGTGGTGATATTGACGATAGACCGGATCTTTGTCCATATAGTCCAACGAGTCGTTCATCCAGCCCATGTTCCACTTGAAGCCGAAACCCAAACCGTGCTTGTCGGTCGACTTGGTCACGCCCGGCCACGATGTCGACTCTTCAGCGATGATCGTGACCCCGGGGTGGCGACGGTATGCCGTGGCGTTGGTTTCCTGAAGCATCCGCACCGCGTCGAGATTCTCGTTGCCGCCGTACTCGTTCGGGATCCACTCGCCCTCCTCGCGGGAGTAGTCCAAGTACAAGATGGAGGCCACCCCGTCAACGCGCAGGCCGTCGGCGTGGAACTCTTCGAGCCAGAACAGGGCGTTGGCGACCAGGAAGTTGCGCACTTGAGGGCGACCGAAGTCAAAGACGTAGGAGCCCCATTCGCTGTGCCAGCCTTTACGCGGGTCCGGGTGTTCATACAGCGCCGTGCCGTCGAACTTGGCCAAGGCCCAGGGGTCGGTCGCGAAGTGCCCCGGCACCCAATCCAAGATCACACCGATTGCCGCCCGATGCAGTGCGTCGATGAGGAACTTCAAGTCCTCAGGGCTACCGAGGCGAGCATCTGCCGCGTAGTAGCCGGTGACGTGATAACCCCAACTGGGACCGAACGGATGCTGCATCACGGGCATGAACTCGACGTGTGTGAAACCCAGCTCGCTGACGTAGTCGACCAGTTGGGTGGCCAACTCTCGGTAACTCAAGCCCTGACGCCACGAACCGAGATGCACCTCATACACGCTCATCGGTGCGGTGACGGCCGGGGTGCTGTCGCGCTTGTCGACCCATGCACTGTCCCGCCATTCGTGGCTGGCCTGCGTCACGATAGAGGCCGACGCGGGCGCGATCTCAGCGGCCCGAGCCATCGGGTCGGCCTTCATGGTCCGCTGGCCGTCTGGGCCGGTGATGTCGAACTTATAGCGGCTACCTGCGCCGGCCGAGGGCACGAACAACTCCCAGATGCCCGAAGACGCGAGCATTCGCATCGGCAAGGATGAGTTGTCCCACTGATTGAAGTCACCAACGAGATTGACGCTCTTGGCATGCGGGGCCCACACCGCGAAAGAGGTGCCGGTCACGGCGCCCATGGGGCCCTCGTACGCGCGCACATGCGCACCGAGCACCGTCCACAACTGCTCATGGCGGCCTTCATTGATCAGGTGCTGGTCCATTTCACCCACAGTTGGCAGGAAGCGATACGGGTCGTCCTGCAGGTGGGCCACCCCGTCGCCCCAGGTGACCTCGAGGCGGTAGTCGCGCGCGGTGTCGGTGTCCAACACGGCGCGGAAGATTCCATGCGTTTCATGCTCCATGGGGACGCGCTCCCCGCCCTCGAGCAGCAAGATCACTGACTCTGCCATCGGCCGCAGGGCGCGCACCGTCACCCCGCCTTCGTGCGGGTGTGTACCGAGCAGGGCATGGGGGTTGCGGTGCTGACCACGCAGCAATTGCGCCACCTCGTCCGTGGGCAGAGGCTTGGCGGGTGGGCCTGAGGCAGTGGTCAACGGAGTCTCCTGTGTGGCTTCGGTTCGGGATGAAGTGTGTGCGGCGTCGCCTAGCGCTCTGCTGATGGCTTGGACCGGAATGCTGACCCAGGATGGCCGGTTCCTGGCCTCGTAGACCACCTCGTACAAAGCTTTGTCCAGTTCGAGAGCAGTCAACAGAGCAGCCTGGTCGCGCGGATCGCTGCCGCTGGATGCCGCATAGCCATCCAGAAAGGCGGACCGCACCTGACGTGCCCAGTCGACTCGGTCGAGGTTGTGTTCCTGGTCGATCGACCCAGCCGCGTAGTCGAAGGAGCGCAGCATTCCAGCGACGTCACGAAGTGCCAGATCGGGCATCGATCGCTGCTTCAGTGGTCGCAGCGGTTCCCCTTCGAAGTCCAACATCACCCAACCGCGCTCGGGCACGTCGAGCACCTGGCCGAGGTGATAGTCGCCGTGGATCCGTTGCGCGTCCGGCCAGTCGGTCTCCTTGGCAGCGGCAAAGGTCGCTTCGATGGCCTCCCTGTGAGACCGCAGATCTGGAACTTCCTGCAGGGCTGCCTGGCTGCGTTGCTGCCACCCGGCGAGCAGGTCGGCCTGCCGATCCGCAGCAATGGCTTCGCTGCCCAATGCCTGCCGCAGTGTGTCGTGCATGTGGGCTGTGGCATCCCCCAATGCGTATGCCCGGCTGGTGAAGTCGGCATCTGCCTGAGCGGCCACCAGTGCTGTGCGCCAGGCGTCCTGCACACCGTGCAGGAATTCTTGGGCAAAGGCGAGATGCCCCTGGGCACAGAGTCCCTCAGGCATGGTCCAAGTGCCCGAGACATAGCCCAGGGGAGTAGGCACTGACTCCGAACCGGCATCGGCCAGGGCGTTCTGCACGACGATGTCCGGATTATCGCCGTCATGCAGCACCCGGAAGACCTTGATGATCGAGGTGAGCTGCTGGCTGTCCGGCTGCTGCGTATCGCCCAACCGGCGCGTCTGCACGATGATCGAAGTGTTCGATTGCTCGCCCGTCAGCACAGCCGCTCTCACCACTTCTGAATCGGCGAAGGCCCTTTGGCGCTGATGACCGGTGAGGGTGGATGCGGCCGAGGCATCACTGGCATTGTGAGCGTCGTCGCCGTCGCCCCGGTCGTTGTCGTCAGCCATCAAGTCCAGCAGTGCTTGCGCGTATGCCGGATCGTGGGTGCCGTCGTAAATGTGGTGCGTGGCGTTGCTGCTGATTAACGCATCGAGCAACTCCGGCCGCGGATGGCGGCGATAGGTCAAGGGCACGTGATAGAGCGTTGCGGGTCCGGCGGATCTGTCGAGCACCAAGTGGGTCCGCACGATTACTGAGGCACCATCGGATCCCGCTTCGCCGCGTTCGGCCAAAGTGACCGACCCGATCTCGCTGAGCTGCGGACGCCGGCCCTTACCGGCATACCAACGCTGGTCCGGCATCCACGCGCTCAAGATCGAGGTCACGCTGGACGGGTCAACGGCATCGGAGTCTTCGCTCGCTGTGTCCTCGGGATCGTAGTCACCCATCGATGCTCTCCTCCTGGGGGGCCAGGCCCAGCCAGAAGAAATTGCGGGTGCCAAGCGTCAGGTGGATGCGGCCCTCGCTGTCCAGGTTGGGGAAGCCGACGCCGCCGAAGAGGTCGTAGGCGAGAGCACCCTTCAGGCGCTCGGGGGTGGTGATGACAGCAGCTTGCGGTCTTGAGGAGAGATTGTGCACACACAGCACCGCCTGATATCCCTGACGCGACTTCTCGTCTGTCCAAAGGATGCGCAGGAAGGCAATCACGGCATCGTTGTCGGCCTCGCACAAGATGAAGGCGCCGGAGCCGAAGACGTCGTGGTTGGCCCGCACCGAGAGCATTCCGCGAGTCCAATGCAGCAGAGACCCACCGGAGGCCATCTGGGCCTCTACATTGACGCTGTTGTAGTGGTAGACCAGCGAGGAGACAACTGGTAGATACACCTTGCCGGGATCGGAGGTGGAGAATCCCGCGTTGCGATCTGGGGTCCACTGCATCGGGGTGCGAACGGCATCGCGGTCATCGAGCCAGATGTTGTCGCCCATCCCGATTTCGTCGCCGTAGTAAAGGCAGGGCGAGCCCGGTAGGGAGAGCAGCAGTGCGTTGATGAGTTCTATCTCATCGCGCGAGTTGTCCAACAACGGAGCCAACCTTCGCCGGATTCCGATGTTCGCCCTCATCCGTGGATCTGGTGCATACCAGCCATACATCGCTGAGCGCTCTTCGGTGGAGACCATTTCAAGGGTGAGCTCATCGTGATTGCGCAAGAAGGTTCCCCACTGCGTCCCGGTGGGGATATCGGGGGTCTCCTGCAT
>JBBSNC010000025.1:0-16794 GCA_038232855.1 Actinomycetales bacterium | reverse complement strand
TTCTGCTTCGAGGGGTTCCTGCCTCGCAAAACCGGCCAGCGAGCGCGGGCGATCGCCGAGCTAGCGGAGGAGAAGCGGACGATGGTCTTCTTCGAGGCACCGCACCGATTGGCTGCGATGCTGAGTGCTCTGGCTGAGGGCTTGGGGCAAGACCGGCCGGCTGCCGTATGCCGTGAGCTCACCAAGACCTACGAGGAAGTGAAGCGCGGAGGACTCGCGGAGTTAGCGGCCTGGTCCAGCGAAGGCGTGCGAGGGGAAATCACGATTGTGGTGGCTGGCATCACCGCGCTCACCGGGCAGGAAGTGGACCTCGATCAGGTCGTAGCCGACATCCGACAACGAGTCTTCGCAGGTGAGCGGCTCAAGGATGTGTGCCGCGAGATCGCTGCCCAGACGGGGCAATCAAGTAAGACCCTCTACAACACTGTCGTTGGTGCTTCCACGGGCTAGGTACCCGAGGAGTAGTAGCCCGCCCTCGCCATGGCGGTGTCGCGATTCTTGTGTCGTCTTCGACCCCGACGCCAGACTGCAAACAGAATCCAGAGCAACGCGATCAGGGCGAAGATGACCAGGATCGGCAAGAAGATCGCGATCAGGCTGAGGCCCACCGAAGCGGTGTCTTCAGCAGCCGATGCGACCGGTGCACCGAGTCCGAACGTCGCACCATTGATGAGGGGCCTGGTCGCTGCTTTGCCGGTGTGCACGACGCCTGCCACCAGCACGCCACCGACCACCCCGACCCACGGGTTGTCCTGCATAAAGGAAGACCCCTGCTCCAAGTCATCCGCTGCCTGGGTTGCCGCAAAGATCAGACCACCTGTGGCAGGCCTGACGAAGGTGCCGAAGGCATCGTTGATGTGATCGACGATGGCAATCTTGTCCAGGACCATCTCGCTCATGAGCAGCACGGCAGCTCCGCCGATGGCCCAGTTGGACTCGATCCAGGCGTACTCCGCGGGCAGGTTGAGCACTTCGGTGAACCGCGCGGTCAGGGCAAGGATCAAGAACGGAATGTAGGCGTTGAGGCCCGCCGCGGCGGACAGCCCGGTTCCAGTCAGTGCTGCGAGCACAGTCTCGACCTCCTCGATCCATCAGCGTCGTCGCACGACGACTCACATCAGTGAATCACGTGCCCCTCGGACGTTCCTGGGAGCCACCACGTTCCGTGGTCGAACTACGCGCGCGGTATACGGATGATCTGACCAACCGAGATGACATCCGGGTCGGGGATCGTGTGTACGTTTGCCGCCACCACCTGCGGGAAGTCAGAGCCTGACCCCAGCCGATCGGCGGCAATCGACCACAAGGTGTCGCCCGACTTGACGACATACTCGTCATAGACGTTGAAGCCGGGCACAATCTGCGAGCCAAGCAACACGGGGATGACGACTTCGTCCTCGCGGCCACCATCATCGATCGCCGGTTGGTGGAAGACGTGCACGAACACCCGCGGCAGGGTGAAACTGGCACCCGAGACGTCGACGTCGATCTGGAACTGGCCGTGACCGCCCACGCCGTCCCCGGCCATGAAGTTGCCGCTCACCGAGTCGTGTCCCTCGGTGATCTCGAACTCGTAGTTCGCTTCGAACGCCTCACCTGCGATCCCGGCGACGCGGATCACATCTCCTACAAGGTCATAGGGCTGTGGTTGCTGAACTGTGATGGACATAGCAATCCTCTCGTTGTCTTTGAGAGCACGATCACGGCCGCTTGATACATGCCCGGAGCGGGAGGTGGCAACCTCTCCTCGGCTGTTTCGATCTCTCAGACGCGAACGACCCGAAGGGCAGGGTGGGCAGCGGCAATGCGATCGAAGTCAGCGTCCTGGGTGACCACTGGGAGTCCGTGCGTGATAGCGGTCGCGGCGATGAAGGCATCGGTAAGTCGGATCGTTCGGTGTATGCCGGCTTCGCGGCAGGCGATCACCAGTCTCGCCCAGTCACTCATCACTGCTTCGCTGATGGGGATCGGATCGGACTCCCGAGCGAGCGACAGCGTCTGCGCCCTTCGGGCCCGCTGTTCATCGTCCGCAGCAGCGAGCACCCCTAGCTCCAACTCGCCGATCGTGACCACGGATATCGCGACACTCTGCGGCAGTGGGCCAAGACCACGACCGGACTCGTCGGCGATAAAGATCGAAGTGTCAAGCAGCCCCGATGTCACAGGTCAGCCAGTGTCGAGCCAGCAAGATCATCAAGGTCTTGGCGCAGAGCAGGATCGGCCGAACGGTCCGACAAGCGTTCCCGCAGCGACGTTCCGGAGAGCCAACGGGTGCGCGCACCGTGGGGGACGATGTCAGCGACCGGCTCGCCCCGCACCGTCAACGTCACCGATTCACCGGCACGGAGTGCATCGATCACCTGCGTGGTGTGATTGCGCAGTTCCCGAACACCCACCTCCATGTGCTACAGCGTAGCACCTCCGATTCTTGCCCGAGTTGATCGGCTGTGACAGATGGCAGACAACCTTTCGACTGGATACTCTGCGAAAATCTTGCCGACTCTGATCTTTGAGACGCCACTGGGTCCGCAGTGGTCCGGGCAAGACCGGCATACCCCTGATGCCGTGACCTGGGCAGGGTTGTGCGCCCAGATCAGGGGAAATCGCACGGCCTAGGGATACATATCCTTGCCCAGGCGCAGGGGGTGGGAGCGCCCAGGCGGGGGAAAGGGGCGGCGAGGCGCAACTAGACTCACCCCCCATGACCCACGTCCTGTCTGCTGTCGCCTGGCCGTATGCCAATGGCCCGCGCCACCTCGGCCACGTCGCCGGGTTCGGGGTGCCTTCCGACGTGTTCAGTAGGTACATGCGGATGGCGGGTCACGACGTGCTGATGGTCTCGGGTACGGACGAACACGGCACGCCGATCCTGGTGGCCGCCGACCAGTTGGGCGTGACCCCGCGCGAGCTGGCCGACACCAACAACCGGATGATCGTGCAGGACCTCGTCGACCTCGGTGTGTCCTACGACCTGTTCACCCGCACCACCACGGCCAATCACTATGAGGTCGCGCAGCAGATGTTCCTCGCGGTGCACGCGGGTGGCTACATGATCGAGCAGACCACCTTCGGAGCAATCAGCCCCTCGACCGGACGCACCCTGCCAGACCGCTACATCGAGGGCACCTGCCCGATCTGCGGGTATGCCGAGGCTCGCGGTGACCAGTGTGACGACTGCGGCAATCAACTAGAGGCCACGGAGTTGAAGGACCCTCGCAGCAAGATCAACGGGGAGACCCCGAAGTTTGTGGAAAGTCAGCACTTCTTCCTCGACCTGCCTGCTCTGGCGGAGGCGCTGGGGGAATGGCTGGACGACCGTGCGGGATCAGGCCTGTGGCGACCCAATGTCATCAAGTTTTCCCAGAACATCCTCGACGACATCAAGCCGCGAGCGATGAGTCGCGACATTGACTGGGGCATCCCGATCCCGCTGGACGGATGGCGTGAGGAGCCCACGAAAAGGCTCTATGTCTGGTTTGACGCGGTCATCGGCTACCTCTCGGCCTCGATCGAGTGGGCCCGACGCCTTGGCGACGCCGACCGCTGGCGGGAATTTTGGAATGTGAACACGGACGACCCTCCGCTCAGTTACTACTTCATGGGCAAGGACAACATCACCTTCCACTCCCAGATCTGGCCCGCCGAGTTGCTGGCGCACAACGGTCAGGGCAGCAGGGGCGGCGAGCCGGGCCCCTTTGGCGAACTGCAACTGCCGACCGAGGTGGTCAGCAGCGAGTTCCTGACGATGGAGGGCCGGCAGTTCTCCTCAAGCCGGGGCGTGGTGATCTATGTCAACGACGTGCTGCAGCGCTACCAGGTCGACGCCGTGCGCTACTTCCTTTCGGCTGCTGCTCCAGAAAATAGCGACTCCGATTTTTCCTGGCCTGAGTTCGTCAAACGCACGAACAACGAACTGGTCGCCGGGTGGGGCAACCTGGTCAATCGCACCGCGTCGATGATCGCCAAGAATGTCGGGGCGATCCCCGAGGCCAGCGAACTGAAGCCGGTGGACCAGGAGTTGATGGACGCCATCGCCGAAGGCTTCACCACAGTGGGCGAACACATAGCGGCGCACCGTCAACGCGCCGCATTGGGAGAGGCCATGCGGCTGGTCGGTGAGGCCAACGCCTACGTTTCCACCACCGAGCCGTTCAAACTGAAAGGCGATGCCCAGCGTCAGCGTCTGCATACGGTCTTGCACGTCTTGGCGCAGGCCGTGGTCGACCTGAACACCATGCTCAGCCCGTTCCTGCCGCATTCGTCCAACGCCGTGCACGCCGCGCTCGGCGGCGAGGGCGCGTTCATGCCGATGCCGCACAGCGAAGAGGTGCACGACCTCGACGAACCCGACCGCGCGACATACCCGATCATCACCGGTGACTACAGCGCCATGCCTGCGTGGGCGCACCGTCCGATCGCGGTCGGGGTGCCGGTTGCCAAGCCGACGCCGATCTTCACGAAACTGGACCCCTCGGTCGTCGACGAGGAGCGCGCCCGGCTCGGTTTGCCGGTCGCCGAAGCTGGGTAACAGGGGTCAGGTATGCCGCAGCACCAGCACGAGCCCGAAGCCCCGGATCCATTGCCGATCGCGGTCGTCGACAACCACTGCCACCTCGACATCTCCCGAGACGATGAGCCGCCGAAACCCGTGGCAGATGTATTGGCTGAAGCTGCCGCCGTGGGAATCGACCGGGTGGTGCAGATCGGCTGCGACACCCAGCGGGCTGAGTGGACCATACGGGTGATCGAGGAGCACGCCGCGGTGTTGGGTGGGGTTGCCATCCACCCCAACGAAGCTCCCCGCTTGGCCGCATCGGGTGGGTTCGATGCGGCACTGGGGCAGATCGAGGCGTATGCCGGGCACCCCCGCATCCGTGTGGTCGGGGAAACCGGCCTGGACTACTTCCGCACCGGCCCCGAAGGTGTGGCAGTTCAACAGGAGTCGTTTCGGCGTCATATCGACATCGCCAAGCGCACGGGCGCGACGTTGCAGATCCATGATCGTGATGCGCACGACGACGTACTACGTATTTTGACCGAAGAAGGAGCCCCTGAGCGCACGGTGCTGCATTGCTTCTCGGGCGACATGTCGATGGTGCGGGAGTGCGTGCGGCGCGGTTATTACTTGTCATTCGCCGGGACCGTCACGTTCAAGAACGCCCGCGACCTGCGCAATGCGCTCGCGGTCACGCCAACGGAGCATCTGCTGGTCGAAACGGACGCGCCGTATTTGACGCCGAGCCCGCACCGGGGACGGCCCAATGCGCCATACCTCGTGCCGTTGACCGTGCGCGCCATGGCCGAAACGCTCAACATCGCGGTGCCCACCCTGTGTCAGGCGCTGTCCGACAATAGTGAAACCGTCTACGGCCCCTGGTGAGCCAAACTGACACGCGGTCGCCAGCGGCATACGGTTTGTGCGCTCTAGCGCAATAACTGCATGCCGCCGATTGGCATCAAGCGTCGGTGTCTCTTCCGGTCGCGCCGGGTGTCTGCCAACCTAGGGGGCATGCGCACCTCGACTCACGGCAACCACGATTACGACTTCGACCTGGCGGTGATCGGGTCGGGTCCTGGCGGACAGAAGGCAGCCATAGCGGCCGCGAAGCTGGGTCGGCGGGTCTGTGTCATCGACCGCACGCAGATGGTCGGGGGAGTGTGCGTCAACACTGGGACCATCCCGAGCAAGACCCTTCGGGAGGCAGTCGTCTATCTGCCGGTATGCAGATGCGCGAGTTGTACGGCGCGTCATACAAGGTCAAGGACGACATCGCGATCACCGACCTGACCAGTCGACTTCAACACGTGGTGGGCCGCGAGATCGAGGTGATTCGGGCGCAGTTGATGCGCAACCACGTCGAGTTGATCCCCGGCACCGCATCCTTCACCGACCCGCATACCCTCAGCGTCCACGGCGATGGGGGTGGCGGGGATCGTGTGCTCAGCGCCGAGAAGATTGTCATCGCTACTGGCACGACGCCAGCACGTCCGCCGCACATCACCTTCGACGGCACCCGGGTGCTGGACTCCGACGAGATCCTCACCTTGGACAAGGTGCCGGACTCCCTGGTCGTCGTCGGAGCCGGAGTGATCGGGGTCGAATACGCCTCGATCTTTGCCGCGCTCGGCACGCGCGTGACCCTGGTGGAGAAGCGCGCGCAGATGTTGGACTTCTGTGACCCGGAGATCATCGAATCGCTGAAGTTCCACCTGCGGGATTTGGCGATGTCGTTCCGTTTCGGTGAGGAGGTTGCCTCGGTCTCCAGCTCTGAGCACGGGACCATGACCGCACTGGCATCCGGCAAGCGGATCGCGGCCGAGGTCGTGCTGCACTCGGCGGGTCGGCAGGGCAACACCGACACGCTGGACCTCGACAAGGCCGGACTGCACGCCGACAAGCGCGGCCGGTTGAGCGTGAGCGGACACTTCCAGACCGAGGTCGAGCACATCTACGCCGTCGGTGATGTCATCGGATTCCCGGCGCTCGCGGCCACATCCATGGACCAGGGCAGGCTGGCGGCCTCGCACGCCTTCTCCGAACCAGCCAACGAATTGCATGACCTGCAGCCGATCGGCATCTACACCATCCCCGAGATCTCCTATTGCGGGAAGACAGAGTTGCAGCTCACCGAGGAGTCGGTGCCGTTTGAGGTGGGGATTTCGCGCTATCGCGAACTAGCGCGTGGGCAGATCGTGGGCGATTCCTACGGGATGCTGAAGCTCATCGTGCACACCGAGACGCGCGAAATCCTCGGGGTACACGTCTTCGGGACCTCGGCGACCGAGTTGGTGCACATCGGCCAGGCCATCATGGGCTGCGGAGGCAAGGTCGACTACCTGGTCGACACAGTGTTGAACTATCCGACGCTGTCGGAGTCCTACAAGGTGGCGGCGCTCGACGTGGCCAACAAATTGCGGGCGGTCGCGCAGTTGACGCGCGCCATGGAGGGCGACGAGGCGTTCGCAGCCGAGGCCGAAGAGGTTCCGGCGGCTCAGCGTGCGGCGTCTGAGGATGCGCTGTCTGAGAATGCCGATCCGGTGGATGAAGCCGAAGCCATCCTTGAGCCAGAACCGGTGCCCTGAGGTCCTATCCTCGCAGGTCGCGGCGGTTGAACAGCGGGATGGTCAGCGACCAAACCGGCGGTCAGGGCGAGGAGCACGGTGGCGTCGCCCCACGGCATACCATTCGTCAACGGGTCACTGCCGAGATAGAAGTGGAACGGTGAGAGCACCGCCCACGCTTCATAGCGCGGCGAGAGCGGTAAGAACGACTGCAGCACGTATGCCGTCAGCCCGGCGAGCGCCGCGGCTCCCGTTGCCCAACGGACCTGGCCGGTCGCAGCGCTGACAGCCATGGCGACCGCGCCGAAGACAAGTCCGAGCAGGGTGACAAGCACGCAGGTCGCGGCAAGGTTGGAGATCGAGACGTCGAGCCCGGCCAACAACACACCGAGCACACTGCCAGCGAAGGTCATGACACCGACAACGGTGCTCAGCAACACCAATGCCAACGCCTTGTCCAGCACCACGCGGTATCGGGGAACAGCATTGGCCAACAGCAGACCCATCGTGCGAGCCTCCTCTTCGCCGGCTAGCGCCTTCGCGCCGACCGTGGCGGTCAGCACGATGAGTGCGATCGGAACGGTGATCGAGAAGACTTCACCCTGCAGATATCCCTGCGGGGTAGACATGTCGACGCCACCGATCATGGCGACGAGAGATTCGGGCAACTCGGCGAAGAACTCGCTGGTGCCCTCGGGCAGCAGGTTGTAGAAGATCGGCATCAGCACCGCCATGTACAACGCAATCGAGCCGATCACGACTGTCAATCCCTGGTGGTCCGAGACGGTTTTTGCCGAGATTGACGACACTCGTGCCTGCCCACCGACCCGCTCGGCGAGGGCAGCAGTGCGGGGGTTGTCCCGCAGCCGGTCGAAGAGGGTGACCCGTCCGCCACCGCTGCGCAGGTCGCGTCGATTGACGCCCACGACACTCAGCACGATCAACACCGCCGACAAGCTCAGCAAGATGGTCAGATGTACCGGGTTGACGCCGTTGACTTCAGGCGCCGATGAGTTGAAGTAGTACCAGGGGAAGATCCGGACTGCGTTGGAACCGCCTTCGATCATCGGCAGCGTCGATGTCGCAAGCCATGAAACGACCATGAGGCTCGAGCTGGCGCCGGAGACGGCCGCAGATTGGCCAGTCCACGCCCCGATGGCCATGGCGAGCATGCCCCAAAAGAGCGCGTTGGCCCACAGGTGGATCACGAGAGCACCGACATGGACACCGCTGATGTCCGTGCCGATGATCAACGGCACGAGCCTGCCCGCACCGTAGAGCAGCAGAGCTCCGATGCCGGTCAACGTCACCAGCGCGGCGACCTTCGAGAGCACCACCTGCGTGCGGCTGCGCGGGTTGCCCAGCAGCAGACCGATCGTGCCCGCGTGTTCCTCACCGGCGATCGCGGCGGTGCCGATGCCAATCGCCAGGCCAGCCAGCGTCATGGCCCCCATCAGGTTGTACATCGCGCCGTAGGCGACGCCGCCGACACCCGCCTCAGGAGAGATGCCCATGCCTTCCAACAAGGCGGGCGGCAATTCGTAGTAGAACGAGAGGTCGAGGTCGGCATACACCGCCATCGAGAAGAGCAGCATGAGCGCGATCGCCAGCGCCCCCAGCACGACGCCGAAGATCCGGTCACGGAGGGAGACAGTGAACACCGAGAGCAACATCAGACCTTCGCCTCCTCACCCCGGTAGTACGCCAAGAAGATCTCCTCGAGGTCAGCTTCCTCGCTGTTGATGTCGACCAGATGGTGCTTGCCCGTGGCTATCTGCAACAACTCGTCCATGTTGCCATCGAAGGCCAGGCGCACGGAGTGCTCGTGCGCCTGGACGTCTCGTGCACCCGTGATTGCCGTGAAGTCCGATACGGGGACAGGCGCGTCAAAGACCAGTTCGACGCGCCGGATGGCTTTGGAGCGCAGGTCGTGCACCCGCTCGACGTCGATCAGTCGCCCGCCGCGAATGATGCCCACCCGATCAGCGGCCCGCTGGACCTCCGACAGGGTGTGGCTGGACAGAAAGACGGTGCGGCCTTCGGCTGCGAGTTCGCGCATCATCTCCTGGAATTCCTGCTGCACCAACGGATCGAGGCCGGTCGATGGCTCGTCCATGATGATCAACTCAGGACGGCTCATGAAGGCCTGGATAAGGCCGACCTTCTGTCGGTTGCCAGTCGAATAGTCAGCGACCTTCTTGCTGAGGTCGGCATTCAAGCGCTCCGCCAACTGCCCGACATACGCCCAATCGATGCCGCCGCGCAGGTTGCCGAAGTAGGCCAGCGTGTCTCGTCCGGTCAGTCTGGGGTACATCGCTAGGTCGCCTGGCAGATAGCCGATGTGGCGACGAATCTCGACCGAATCGCAGTGGCTGTCCAGCCCGAGGATGGCGGCCTTGCCTCTGCTTGGCCGGATGAGGTCGAGCACCGTGCGGATCATTGTCGTCTTGCCTGCGCCGTTCGGCCCGAGGAATCCGAATACCTCGCCGCGCTGCACCTCCAGATCCAGATCGACCAACGCCTCGATGTCGCCATACTTCTTCGTCAGACCCTCGGTGTGGATGGCCGGTGCGCTTGCGTCGACACTCATCGTGACTCCTGGTCGGTGAGCGGTGCATTCCACGCGTCGCGGATACGGCTGTCGGTGAATAAGCCCTCGGTGAACAGGTCCAACGCGGGGCCGGTCAAGCGCAGTGTTAGGTCAATGGGGTCCTCTTCGCCGAGCGCGCGCATGATGTGCGGTTGCAACAGGGTCTGAGCCAGCGAGGTGTTCAACAACACTGCGGCACGAGCCAGTGGGTCGTTCGTGGGCGCCACCAGCCCGGACTCTTCGCCGGCCCGCAGGTAGTCCACGGCGTCGTGCAAGAGACGGTCATACAGATGTCGCCCGACGTTCGCGTCCTCACTGAGGGCCCGCGCCAAGTACGCCATCGCGGGGGCAAACCGTTCGCTCTCGGCGCGCATCATGCTTGGGTCCGGGATCACTGCCCCCGTCATCGTCGCAAACTCATCGCGGCGAATCTGGTCGGCGAGTTGATCGTCGACGGCCTCGCGCAGGCCCTCCTTAGAGCCGAAATGGTGCACCACCAGCGCTGCCGAGACGCCGGCTCGCTCGGCGATGGCACGCACGGTCGTGGCGCGGAAGCCGGTCTCGCCGAACAGATGCATGGCGGCCTCGCGGATCCTGGCGCGGGCAGTGAGGTCCGGACTGCCATCGGCCGATACTGAACTCATGTTCAGCATACTAAACAACTGTTCAGTATGAGGTCAAACTGTCTCTCTGAGACAGTGCTCCCATGCCCGAAGACCCCGTCGCCACCCTCCTGGGTGCCGCGGACGTGCGGACCTTGGCTGCCGAACTCGGCATCCGGCCCACGAAAGCCTGGGGGCAGAACTTCGTCATCGATGCCAATACGGTGCGTCGGATCGTGCGCACTGCCACCATCGGGACAGACGATGTCGTGATTGAGGTGGGTCCGGGGCTGGGTTCGCTCACCCTGGGGCTACTGCCGGTGGCAAGACACGTGCTTGCCGTCGAGATCGATCCGGTGCTTGCGCGCCGGCTGACCCAGACGGTGATCGAGCGCGCCGAAGCCTATGCAGATCGACTGAGGGTGCTGCATACCGATGCCTTGAAGATCAGCGCCGTGTCCGATCCGCAGCCGACCGTGCTCGTCGCTAACCTGCCCTACAACGTCGCGGTGCCGGTCGTGCTGCACCTGCTGGCCAGGCTGCCCAGCCTGCGGCGTGTCTTGGTGATGGTGCAGTGGGAGGTGGCTGAGCGCTTGGCGGCCGTGCCGGGCTCGAAGGTTTATGGGGTGCCCAGCGTCAAAGCAGCCTGGTATGCCGAGGTGTCACTGACCGGGAGGATCGGTCGCAACGTGTTCTGGCCAGCGCCGAATGTGGACTCGGGATTGGTTCAGATGGTCGCGCGACCGGCGCCGGAAACGTCCGTCAGTCGAGAAGATGTCTTCTGCGTTGTGGATGCCGCTTTCGCGCAGCGCCGCAAGACATTGCGGGCCGCGCTGGCTGGGTGGGCAGGGACCGCGGCACGCGCCGAAACCATCCTGCGCGCCGCCGGCGTCGACCCCTCGGCTCGCGGCGAGCGGCTGAACGTCACACAGTTCGCGGCCATTGCAGCCAAGGCAAGGGGCGACAGCGCCTAGGCGTCACCACCAGTGGGGTGCGGTGGTTGAAGGGTACGTGGTGACCTTAGGGTGGCAGACATGACCGACATTCAGGCGCGCCAACAGGCGACCGTCCGTGTGCCAGGCAAGATCAATTTGGAGTTGGCTGTCGGTCCGTTGCGCCCCGATGGCTACCACGAGTTGGTGACCATTTTTCAGGCCGTAAGCCTCTATGACTTCGTGCGAGTCGAGCCGTCGCCGACGTGGTCGGTGAGGATGAGCGGACCCCACGGGGACGGCGTGCCGACCGATGGGTCGAACCTCGCCCTACGGGCCGCGCAGGCCTTGGCTGAACGCGCCGAAGACTTCCTGGACTCCGCCGCCACCTACGACATCGGCCCAGTTGCCATCAGCGTCGAAAAGCACATCCCCGTCGCGGCGGGAATGGCCGGCGGCTCTGCAGACGCGGCCGGAGCACTTGTTGCCTGTGCCGAGCTATGGGATCTGAGCGTGCTGCGCGAGGACCTGGAGCTGGTGGCGGGTGAAATCGGAGCCGACGTCCCCTTCCTCCTGCACGGTGGAACGGCCGTGGGTTCTGGGCGCGGTGATGTCCTCTCTCCGGTGCTGTCCCAAGGTGAGGCGCACTGGGTGCTGTGGATCAGCACGGGTGTAGGCCTGTCGACCGCAGCCGTGTATGCAGAGTTCGACCGGCTGCACAGCGGGGGAGCCCCGGCAGCACCCGAGCTGTCTGCGCCGCTCGTGGCCGCCTTGCGCACGATGGATCCAGCCGCCATGGGCAAGGCGTTGCAGAACAACTTGGCGGCCGCAGCCTTGTCGCTGGACCCCAGCCTGCAGGAGGTCCTCGACACCGGGTCGGCGCTGGGCGCCCGTGGTTCGGTCATCACCGGGTCGGGACCGACCGTGGCCTTCTTGGTGGCTTCGCAGGCCGAGGCCCTCGATCTGTCGATGGGCCTGGCTGCGCGGGGCCCAGGTGGCGACATCGTCCGCGTGACCGGCCCGGTGCCCGGCGCGCACATCGTGGAATCGCGCGGACGTGCGCCTGGCCCGCAGTTGGGCACGCTGTAGTGGCTCCACTGGTTGCGCTGGATCGGGCTTCGCTCACGCTCGGAATCCAGGTGTTGTTGGATGGCGTCTCGCTCGGTTTATCCGCGGGCGACCGTATTGGGGTGGTCGGTCGCAACGGCGGCGGCAAGTCCACATTGCTGCGCGCGGTGGCCGGGATGCAGCCCATCGACTCCGGCCGTCGAGTCCTCAGCAACGGCGTGACCATGTCGATGCTGGATCAGGGTGATGAACTGCCGGCGGGTGCGGTGGCCCGGGACGTAGTGCTGGAGGGCTTGGCCGAGCACGAATGGGCCGGGGATTCGCGGACGCGAGAGATCATCGTGGGGTTGCTGGGGGATTTGGACGCTTCGGCCTTCGGCGGCTGGGAGAGCCCGGTGGCCGCGATGTCCGGTGGCGAGCGGCGCCGAGTGTCGCTGGCCAGGGTGCTCATCGCCGATCCGGCTGTGCTGTTGCTCGATGAGCCGACGAACCACCTAGACGTGGAAGGCGTCGCCTGGCTTGCGGCATACCTCTCAGGTCGGCGTCCCAACGGGACTAATGCGCTCCTTGTGGTCACCCACGACCGATGGTTTCTCGACACCGTCTCGACCCGGACGTGGGAAGTCAGCGATGCCAGCGTGCACACGTATGAGGGTGGGTATGCCGCATACGTGCTGGCCAGGGCCGAGCGGGACCGGGTTGCCGCCGTCACCGAAGAACGGCGCGCCAACCTGGTCCGCAAAGAACTGGCGTGGTTGCGAAGAGGACCACCCGCCCGCACCAGCAAGCCGAAGTTCCGGATCGACGCCGCCGAAAGTCTGATCTCGGCAGAGCCGCCACCTCGCAACGAGGTCGAGTTGGTGCGCTTCGCCACGACCCGGCTCGGCAAGGACGTCCTCGACCTCATCAACGCCACCGTGCAGCTCGGCGAGCGGGCCATCCTGGATGGTGTGACCTGGCGGATTGGGCCAGGGGACCGGTACGGCGTCGTCGGCGTCAACGGCGCGGGCAAGTCCACCCTGCTTTCGGTGCTGCGCGCTCTCGTGCCGCTGGAAGCAGGGAAGCTGAAGACGGGGAAAACCGTGCAGATTGCCTGCTTGTCGCAGGATCTGAGTGAGTTGCGGCAGGTGGCGGGGATGACCGTGATCGACGCCATCACTTCCGTGCGCTCGTTCACCATGATCGGCGGCAAAGAAGTCTCTGCTTCGCAGTTGGCCACTCGGCTGGGCTTCACTGGTGGGCGGCAACAATCCCGCGTCTCTGCCCTTTCTGGAGGTGAGCGACGCCGATTGCAGTTCGTCCGGCTGCTCATGGATGAGCCCAATGTGCTGATGCTCGATGAGCCCACGAACGACTTGGATATCGAGACGTTGACCTCGATGGAGGACGTGCTCGACGGCTGGGCCGGGACGCTGTTGGTCGTCTCGCACGATCGATATCTGCTGGAGCGCATGACTGATCGGCAGATGGCGATGCTCGGCGATGGGTCACTGCGTGATCTGCCCGGGGGTGTCGAACAGTATCTCGACCTGCGGCGATCGATGTCGTCGGCGCCGAGGGCTGCGACCCGCACTGCCAAGCCCGAACGGAATCCACCAGGCGGCAAAACCGCGGCCTCTGCAACTCCTCTCGCCATTGCCGCCCAGACGCGTGAGGCCCGCAAGGCCGTCGAGCGCCTCGACCGCCAACTGGCCACGCTCACTCGCCGCGAGTCAGAGGTGCATGTCGAGATGGTGGCCAGCGCCACTGATGCCAGTGCCATGCTGCGTCTCAGCGGGGATCTGAGCACACTGCATACCGAAAAGGAAGCCCTCGAAATGCAGTGGCTGGAAGCCGCCGAACTCGCCGAAGGCTGACCCAACCGGCAACGACCCAATAGTGGCGCCTTGCGTACATTGTGTCCTTGCTGCAGGTCAGCACCATGCGAACAACGCCACACACGAGGTGTCCACACGCGGCTTGTCCACAGCCCGATCCTCCAAGGAGCTGATCTTTGGCACGCTGACCTCATGCGAACAGCCCTTGATGTGATCACCGCCGGGTCGCACGGGATGTTCACTCGGCACAACGCCTTAGCCTCCGGCCACACCGACCGGGACTTGCGCGACTGGGTCCAAGCGGGAAAGGCGCGGCGGTTGCGCCGAGGAGTCTTCGCGCTGGGGCCTGCACCGCCGCACGGCAGTGAACGGCTGTCTGAAGAGGCTAGGGCAGTCGCGTGTCGCCATGGAGGTCACCTCGCACTGAGCCACCATGCTGCGTTGGCGATGCACGGCATCGGCTTGTACGACGTGCCTTGGGGACAGGTGTATGCGGTTCGATTGAGCGGTGGGGGAGGTTCCGGACCAGGTCTGCGTGTGGTGCGGCCCCGGATGCTGCCACCCACCACGACCGTTGATGAAGTGCTGACGGTGGCGGCGGAGGTTGCGGTCGTCCAGGTTGCCTGCACGTTTGGGCTTCGACCGGGTCTGGTCGCCGCCGATTCAGCGTTGGATCGTGGACTCGTGAGCCGCAAAACCCTGGTGGCTGAGGCCCAGCGAGCCGGGCAGGTCGCCGGGATCGGAACGGCGCGGCTCGTTGTGGCTAGGAGCTGTACTGGGGCCGAGTCGCCAGGCGAAAGTCTACTGCGGCTCATAGTCGAAGACCTCGGGTATGCGGTGGAACTCCAGTTCCCGCTCGTTGCCGAAGGAGCTCGCGAGCCTTTTGCCTACGCTGATCTGCGGATCGCCGGTGCGCGATGCCTGCTCGAGTTTGATGGCGCCATCAAGTACGGCGGCGCAAACGGGAGGGAGGCCCTCATCGCCGAAAAAACGCGGGAAGACCGTATTCGCCGGCTTGGCTGGCAGATGGAGCGCGTGGTCTGGGGTGACCTTGAACGGCCTAGGGTGCTGAAGAGGCGCATCGCCGCGGCAATTGGCCGTCAGTGATCCGATTCGAACGGCATCAGCAAAGCGCGAAGTGTGTCTGCGAGGCGGCGCTGATCCTCGTGCGGGAGGTCATTGAGAATCTCACGCTCATGTTCGATCAGTCGCTCCATGGCGGTGTCGATGAGATCGATGCCTGCTGGGGTGAGACCGACCAGAACGGTCCGACGATCTTTGGGTGACGAAGCACGTTCCACCAGTTCGCGACGTGCCAGCCGATCGACCCGATTGGTCATCGTGCCACTGGTCACCATCGTCTGCCGGATGAGGTCGCCAGGCATCAGTTGATAGGGCCTTCCGCTGCGGCGGAGCGCGGCGAGGACATCGAACTCCCAGTGCTCCAGGGCTGAGGCTGTGAACGCCGCACGCCGAGCCACATCAAGATGCTTAGCGAGTCTGCTGACTCGGGAGAGCACCTCCAGGGGGGTGACATCGAGCCCAGGGCGTTCGCGCCGCCAGGCCTCGACGATCTTGTCGACTTCGTCAATGCCTTCGCCCGTCATACGCCCAGCCTAGGAGTCGCGGTATCGTGCTGCGACGTGCGCATAGTGTCGCGCTGCAGCAAGTGCACGATGCGCACAAAGCGCCACAATGCGGAGCGGAGGGAGTCACGTCGGTCTGTTTGGTATGCCGACAGGCGACCGAGTGGAGCGGAGGCGGGCGCGCGCAGGAAGAGAAGCGTCTAGCCGACCGACTTCGGCGAGGTGCGCAGCGTCGGTTCGGGTTCCATCCCCGCCAGGCCGTTCCAGGCCAAGTTGACCAGGTGGGTAGCGACATCCTGCTTCTTAAACTTCCGGGAATCCAGCCACCAACCACCCGGCATGGCGACCATCCCGACAAGCATCTGGGCATACAGCGGCGCGGTCTCGGGGTTGAGTTCACGGCGCCTGAACTCTGCGGCCAGGATGTGCTCCACCTGCGTGGCCACATCGCTGATCAGGCTGGCGAATGAGCCGGTCGACTGGCCCGGGGGAGAGTCGCGCACCAAGATGCGGAAGCCGTCAGTCGAACTTTCGATGTAGTCCAACAATGCTAAAGCGGCCCGCTCCAGCAAGGCTCGTGGATGCAGCGGGGCGCTCAGTGCCTCGGTGACTGTCGAGAGCAACTTCTGGATCTCGCGGTCCACCACCACGGCATACAACCCCTCCTTGCCGCCGAAGTGCTCGTAGATCACCGGTTTGGATACCTCGGCGCTCGCCGCGATCTCCTCCACCGTCGTGCCTTCGAAACCCCTCTGCGCGAACAGTCCGCGACCGATAGAGATCAACTGCTCGCGACGTTGCGCACCGGTCATCCGGTGCCGAGAAGCGCTGCTGAGTGGATGCGACGGGGTGCTCACACCTGCCATCATGCCAAGGCCCGTGAGGGCTGGCTGTCATCACGCTGCGCCCTGGCCTACAGTTGTCACGCTTCCTGGCTTGCCGGGAGCGTTCCCCGGTTGCTCTGCTGGTAGGGGCCGCCTGACTTTGAATCAGGATTAGCGACGTTGGTTCGATTCCAACCCGGGGAGCCGAAGGCATCCGATTTGCCGGGTAAAGTCGGGCACCGTGACTAGTCATCCGGCCGCCGTCATCATTCTCGCAGCGGGTGAAGGCACCCGCATGAAGTCAAAAACACCC